>DUHF01000022.1 GCA_013331015.1 Methanoregula sp. | reverse complement strand
TCGAGCACGTACTCCTTCATGAGCGAGCCGTCAACACAGACTTTTGTCTGGATGGACTTAACGATCCGCACTCTCTGCCACCTCCCGGATTGCTGCTGCTGCCGTCCCGATCTCTTCTGGTGTGGTAAAATACGAGAAACTCGCCCGGACACAGCCTTTCCCGCCATCGATCCGCTTATGGACGAGCGGGGCGCAGTGGAGGCCGGTCCTCATGATGATGTTGTACGCCCGGGCAAGGATGAACCCCACCTCCTGGTTGTCGATGCCGGCGATGTCGAACGCAACCACCGGAAGATCGGGTTTCTCGTTATAGAGGGTGATGCCCTTTGTGCGTTTCAGTTCCCGAGTGAACCGGCCCGTGAGATCGGTTCCGGTGCGCTCAATCTCTTGGATCCCCACGGTATTGATGAACCCGATTCCGGCATAAATCGATGCAATGCCGGGGTAGTTGTGCGTCCCGCACTCGAACCGCTCCGGCATGCTTCCGGGCTGGGTGAGGGTCTGGGAATCCGAACCCGTGCCTCCCTGACGGGTGATGGCAACTGCGCCGGGTTCGCGGATAAAGAACCCGCCGATGCCGGGAATGCCGAAGAGCGCCTTGTGCCCGGTAAAGACGAATGCATCGAGGGGGATATCCGCAAGATCGACCGGAATATGGCCGGCGGTCTGGGCTCCGTCCACGATGAAGAAGATATCATTGGCGTGGAGGTATTCGGCTATGGGTTTGATGTCCTGGACAGAGCCCAGCACATTGCTCCCGTGGTTCATCACAACGAGCCGGGTCTCCGGGCAGACTGCTTCTTTTATTGCCGCGAGGCTGACGGTGTTGTCTGTAAAAGGGACCACCGAGAGCGTGATCGCCCCGTCCTGTTCCAGCGTGGTGAGCGGGCGGAGCACGGAATTATGTTCGAGTTGGGTGGTGATGGTATGGAACGGCTTACCGGTCTTTTTCACAAACCCGTGGATGAGCAGGTTGAGCGAATCGGTGGCGTTCTGCGTGAAGATGAAATGCTCCGGCGGGCCGGCGTGGAAAAATGCTGCAAGGGCATCGCGGGCGGCGGAAGGATAATCTGTTGATCCACGGCCGGTTGTCCTCCCTGCTTCGTGCACCGGCACGCGGAGGCATGCAGCCACTTCCTCAAGTACCCCGGGGGGTTTGGGCCATGTTGTGGCGGCGTTGTTGAGGTAGATGAGATCCGGACCAGTATCCTCTGATTGGGGTTGTGTCACAATTCATCCATTCCCACTACCAGTCTGGATAGCCGGTAAAAAAATGCATTGGTGCGCCATGAACCATTATCTCCCCGCATTTTCGCATATGGGTGGTGATCATCATTATCATCGGGGGGGAGTAAATCAGGTACCTGATGACAGCCCGTCCTTCTCTTTCGGTCCGGCAGGCAGCGGATATTTTAGGGATTGCAGAAACGGCAAGCATCACCGAGATCCGTTCCCGGTACCGCACGCTTGCAAAAGAATGGCACCCCGATGTATCCGGTAACGGTACGGACGACACTCACGATACCATGGTCCGGCTCAACGAGGCATACGAGATCCTCATACGATATTGTCTGCAATACCCGATCTCGTTCCGCCCTGAAGATCTCGTGCAGGCGCCCGACAGTGAACCGATGGACCGGTGGATGGAGAGGTATGGCGACGATCCCATCTGGGGGCCCTTCCGTTCCCCGCCGGACCGTCCCAGATAGTGATTGGAACCCCAAGACTCGCTCATCCAATCTGGATTGCCACCCCCCACAACAGGATCAGGAAAATGACCTCTTCCGTTGCGGTAACCGGATAATGGTGCACCACGCTATCCCCCACGCGGCCCCTGCATCAGCAGCCTTATTATTTCCTGCGATGACACTCGAAGGATGGATATCGCCAAAGCCATCCGGGATATCGAGGCAGAGGTCGGCAGGGTCTCCCCCGTCCAGAAGTTCCTGCTCGGGACCGACGGGTCGGTCACCCAGCTCCTCGAGTCGATCACCGGGAAGAACGTTGTTATCAGGACTCTTGTCCAGCAGGTCGTGCCGGCGGATCGTGCGGCCGCAGACAACCTGAGTATTGCAGAAGGCGACCCGGTCAACCACCGGGTCGTGGAGATCCGGACCGGGGATGATGGCGAAGTACTCATCTACGCGATATCGGACACGCCCCTTGCCCGGCTCTCGCCCGAATTTAAAGACGACCTGATGCGGGCCGACATCCCCATCGGGCGGATCATCAAACAACACCATATCGAGGCCCGCCGGGAGATCTTAAACGCCCGGATAACACCGGCAACGGAGGAGACCGGCAGGGTCTTTGGCATCTGCAAAAACGAACCGGTCCTCTCCCGCCAGTACCAGATCATCCACGACAAAAAACCGCTCATCTTCATCGAGGAGCAGTTCCCCTACAACCGGTTCCTCGATACCCGGCGGGTCGTGGTCTGCACCCCTTCCCGGGTCCATGTGACACTCATCGACCTGCACGGCGGATCGGGACGGGTGGACGGCGGGATCGGGATCGCGCTGGACGAGCCCGGGATCCTGATTGAGGCAGAACTCTCTCCTGTCCTTTCCGTGAACGGCGGGGATGCCGCACTGCAGGAGCGGGTCGGCCGGATCGCGACCGGCGTGCTTGAAGCACTCGGGGCAGGGGGAAGCGTCGCGATCACGGTCCGTAACCATTACCCGGCCCACATCGGGCTCGGGAGCGGCTCGCAGGTCGGGCTTGCCGTTGCCCGGGCCATCGCCGAACTCCATGGCCGGCACCTGCCGGTAAAAGAACTGGCAAAACTGGTGGGCCGGGGCGGGACGAGCGGGATCGGCACCGCGGCGTTCGAGTACGGCGGGTTCATTGTCGATGGCGGCCACACGTTTGGGGCAGGCGGGGAGAAGGCAGACTTCCGGCCCTCCGCAGCATCGCGGGGCGTCAGCCCCCCGCCGATCATCGCCCGCCACGAGTTTCCCGCTGACTGGAAGATCCTGCTTGCCATTCCCGATGTCCCGGCCGGGGCAAGCGGGAATATCGAGACCGACATCTTCAAAGCCCACTGCCCGGTGCCGCTTGACGAGGTGCGGGCGCTCTCCCACGAGATCCTGATGCGGATGCTGCCCGGTATTGCCTCGCACGATCTCGACTTGTTCGGCTCGTCCGTCAACGCGGTACAGGGCCTCGGGTTCAAGAAGGTCGAGCTCAGTCTCCAGCCGCCGCAGGTGACCGGGCTCCTACCGGTGCTCCGGGACGCGGGCGCTGCCGGGGCGGGGCTCAGCTCGTTTGGCCCCGCGATCTACGCGGTCGGGGATACCGGCATGAGCGCCATTGAGCAGGCTGCCCGATCGTTCATGCAGGAGCAGGGCGGGGGTACAACCCTCCTCACCACGGCCCGGAACCGCGGGGCAGCCGTACGGGTGGCGTGAGGAAAACTCCGTTTTTCCAGATCTCGCTGGAGAGTCATAAGAAATTTGATCAGGCAGGATTAACCTGCGCAAACCACTTCCGGACCACGAGCGATGCCGGCTTGTTCCGCACGGTCGACGATTTTTCAAACGAGTACCGGGGGTCAAAGCCGGGCTCTATCCAGTAGCCCCACGTATACACGCCGTCAAGCCATGGCTCGTCCAGGGTTGCGATGAAGAACGCCTCGTAGAGATCGGCCTGTGCCATCATATCCTCGCGGACGGCAGGCGCAGTTGCCATCGGCTCGAACCACTCCTGCCGGGCGGCATGGTCCCGGCTCTGGAACGGCAGGAGGAAGAGCAGGGGTTTTTGGTATTTTGCATACAGCGGGTCGAACTGCTTCCGGTTGAACCCTTCCATGGATGCGGCAAGCTCGTCAACTGACGGCCGCCCTTTGTCAGAGAAACGATTGTAATAATAGATCGTGATCACGTCAAGATCGTCCGCCCACGGAACCTCTTTTGCATGATCTGACCACTCGTTTGTATAGAGCACCTGCGTGATCTTCCCGCGGTACACCTTCCGTACATCGGCGATGAGGGCACGCCAGCGCCGCTCGTTTGCCGGAACCATTGCCCCGTCGATCTGCTTGCCGATTGCCAGCATTTCTGTATCGTGCTTCTCTGCGATGGTCGCGGACTTCTGCATAAACTCCCCGAACTGCACAAACCACCGGTCCCAGTAGGCATTGGCTTCAGGGTCCGAGGGGGTGCGCTCAAGCCGCTCGCCCATCTCGTACACGGTCTTCTGCCCGTCAGTCCATTTCTTCTCCTGGTACTGCATGTACGCATCGTTGTCACCGGTCGAAAACTCCCCCGGCATGACCGTCCACTCGAGCTCAGTCATCAGGAAGAACTTCAACCCGCGCCGGTGCGCCTCGGCGGCCATCAGCCCGATCGAATGGTCGTCGGCAGCATATCCCAGGGCAAAACTTGCCTCATCCACGATCCGCGGCTCCGAGGTGTTGGCATACGCCCAGTAGTAATCGTAGGCAACCCATTCAGCCCCGTCCTCCTCCATGGCGTCATACGTCTTCCAGAGGTAGCCGGACTTTGCCGCTGCAGGGATGTTTCCCCCCGCGTCCATGATCGCATGCCCCCTGACAAACCCGGGTTTTGCAACAACGGGAGTATTGCTCCAGACAAGTCCGGCACGGAGAGGGGCGCCGGTTGTCTTCACCCCGGTAACCGGCAGCGTCCCGCTGCTGCCGGCTGCGACGCGGTACTGGTATGATTCCCCGGACGTAACGGGCACTCCCGGGTGCCGGTAATAGTAGTCCGCGACCCGTTCCAGGGCATAGTCCTTCCCGTCAAGGGTAAGGACAACCTCGTCCCGCGTTGCCGGGAGGGCGACCTCGAACGGCACGGTCATCGGCGTACCCCGATTGACGTCTTGGAGGTCCCCGTAGCCAGACTGAGGGATGAGGGAGAGGGCATCGGAAAATGCTGGCGACGGACCCGGCGCAGAGCACCAGGGCGGCAGGGGCCACGGGCCTGCAGGGGGACAGAAACCGGTTGCCGCCATCCCGGCGATTGCCCCAACCAACAGCAGAATCAGACCGATGCCCACCTTGACCGCAACATGCATGCGATATGCTGAACGCGGGGAAATTTATGGGTTTCTGTTGCCGCTCATTTCCCGATCTTGAGGAGCATCTCTTCAAGCGACGGGTACCGGCTCTCGATCTTCTCCACTTTCCCGCCTGCCTCCTGGATCAGCCCCGTGCACTCGTTGAGTTCCCCCATGCTCCCGGCATCGCAGACATAGAGGCCCTCCTCCTGCCGGTACGTCTTGGAGTGGCCGATCAGTTTTCCGGGATCGTCAATCGAGAAGAAGATGGCATAGGTCATCGAGCCGAACTGCTCGCGAAGCTCCTTCATGGTTCCAAACGCAACCATCTTCCCGCGCCGGAGGATCATCACCTTGTCGCAGATCGCCTCAACCTGGTACAGGTTATGGGCTGATATGACGATCGTCTTGCCATCGGATTTGAGCCGGCGGAGATAGTCGGCGATGAACCGGGAGGTCATCGGGTCAAGCCCGCTTGTTGCCTCGTCGTACACAAGGAAGTTCGGGTCATGGATGAGCGAGCGGGCGATCGCCGCCTTGCGCTTCATTCCCTTGGAGAACTCACCCAGCTTCTTGCCATCCGGTTCGAGCGAGAGTGCTGCGAAGAGCTGGTTGGAACGAACACGGATCTCCTGCGGCGAGAGCCCGTAGATCTCGCCGAAGAACGCGAGGTAGTTCTCGACCGTCATCGTCTCGTAGAGCCGGGACTCTTCGGGCAGGTACCCGAGGTTCTCCTTGAGGGCAACCGGGTTTTTTACCACATCGATGTCGTTGATGAAGAGCTCGCCCGAGGTGGGGGTGACCAGTCCCGATACAATCTTGAGGAGCGTGGTCTTGCCCGCCCCGTTGTGGCCGATGATCCCGAAGATCTCGCCGTCCTCGAAACTGAAACTGACATCGTCGAGCGCGACAAAGCCGTCATATTTCTTGGTGAGGTTCCGGGCGGTGATCATCTGGCAACTCCCCTTTTTTACAAGACTTGTGTGGTATCGAAGATATAGATTGGGATGGAGGACGCCTCCGGTGCAGGTGCCGGGATGGCAGGATGTATTAACCAGGAACCCCCACCGGGAATTCTCCATGTACCGGCCGGTTCTTCTCCTGATCCTCATGCTGGCTCTTGCCGGGTGCCTCTCTGCCCCGCCACCAGAGCAGCCGGCCCGGCCGGCCGTTCCCCTGCCGACAACGATCCCGCCGGTCCAGACCACCGCTCCCGAAACGCCAGTCCCCGTGCCCACCACGGCACCCACGAAGGTGACCACAACCATTCGGACACCAACCCCAGTGCCCACGCCGACGCTGCTTTCGGAGGCTGCGCTCAATGCCCGGATTGTGGATGCCCGGAACCGGCTCAACAACCTTATCGAGAGCGATATGGCCGACACCATCGTGTACGAGCCGCAGGAAGGGTGCAGCGTGAAACAGTCCCGGGAACTCGGGTACCTGATCGACGCAACCACGGGCGAATCAACCTTTGTCAAAGGGGACTACGGGAGCATCAGCGCCGACCTCTTCACCGCCCCGATGGACAAGGATCACGAGTACGTCATCATCCACACCCACCCGCGAATGTGGGCAACCTGCCGGGGCTCCGGCATCGTGAGCCTGTACACGTTCTCCATTGGCGATCTCGAAGCAACGGCTGCCCTTACGGACAGGGGGTACCGGATCAAGTATCTTATCGCCCTCTCCGATAAGGAGTACCGCATCTGGCCGAAGGTTGAGGGGGACTGGAAGTCCCCTGCAGAGATCCGGCAGGCCATCCGGCGTATCGAGAACCGGTACGAGATGCCGTTTACGTACTACGATACCGTGCTCGGGAAGGAATATTTTGCGGTGGACAGCCTGATGCCGCTTTTGGCAAAGGAACTCGGGTATTCCTACACGGCAAACGGTGTGGTGATGGCCTGATATCACGCACCGGTGCCTGCCATAACAGAGAGGTAATTATAGGACTTTGGCATTACATTCTCTATCGCGCCAGCGCAGGACCGGACGTTCCGACCCCCTGCTAAAAAATAGCGCCTGACGAGGAACAACCATGGGAGCACTCAGGGATATCGCCATCATCGCCAAATGGGAAGTGAAGAAGACCTTCACGATGATGGGAAGAAACGTCCTGCCGCTGGCGATCGTGCTCTTTGTCCTCTTAATCCTCGTTACCGGGTTTGCCGCGCAGAGCGGGATGCACCTGCAGGACGGGATGTACCGGGTTGCCGTTGACGATCCGGAACTTGGGCAGCTTATCGCTGACGATCCCCGGTTTGAGGTCTATCGCTACCCGGGCCGTATCCTCTCGTGGGAGGACAATCTGTACGACCTGATCATTATCCGGGGGCAGGTCTACTACCGCGGCACGGACAAGAGCAGATCTGCCCTGAAGACCGTGGAGCGCAACTACGGGAAGTACGTCAACAACGTGTACAACACCGCAGACGATCTCTTTGCCGCATACCCGCTCTGGATCGACACGCAGAGCGTGAAGTCCGAGCTTGATTTTCTCGCAACCCAGAGCGGGCAGTACGTGAGCGCTGCGCCGGCCCGGGGCGGGGCACCCGTGCCGGAGGGGGAGATCGCGATCATCCCGACCCCCTCTCCCGAGCTGGGGGTCACCATGGAAGAGATCCGGGCCGAACTGATCCAGACGGGAGGGCAGGACACCCAGATCTCCCGGTATACCGAGATCCTCTCATCAGGCAGCAGCACCATGGGAAGCTTCAGGACGCCGGCCCAGCTCTCACCGCCGCTGCCCTTCGACTCGATCATCCTCATCTTCGTCTTTGTATTCCCGCTCTATTTCACCAGCCAGTTTTTCATGATGAGCATCATGAACGAGCGCATCGAACGCAGGGGCGAGATCCTCCTCTCGACCCCCGTGAAGACCTCGTCCATCATCATCGGCAAGATGCTCCCCTACTTCATCGGGATGGTCGTGATCTGTGGTGGCATCACGGCATGGATCGGGGCTTCGCCCATCATCATGCTCCCCTTAATCCCGGTCATCTTCTTCTTTTTAGCAAACGCGCTCATCATCGGGATGATCTCCCGGAGTTTCAAGGAACTCTCGTTCATCTCGATCTTCTTCTCGACCGTTGCCACCTCGTACCTCTTCTTCCCGAGCATCTTTGCCAACGTGCATGTCATCAGCCTCGTCTCGCCCCTGACCCTCATCGTCCTCACCCTGCAGGGCACCGCCTGGACGCTCACCGACTACCTGTACTCCACCTCGCTCTTCTGGCTCACTGGCGCGGTACTCTTCGCCATCGGTGCCAAAAACTTCAAGGAGGAGCGCCTCTTCTCGGAGAAGAGTCTCACCTCAAGGATGCGGGAGTTCCTCTCGGAGGTCATCTCGGAGAAACGCCCGTTCCTCTCGCTCTTCCTCATCACGGGATTTACGATCCCCTTCATCTTCATGGTCCAGCTCATGTGCCTGGTCCTCTTCTTCAACCTCCCCATGCCGTACTCGCTCATCCTGCTTCTGATGTTCGCAGCGCTCGTTGAGGAGATCGCAAAAGGGATCGGGATCTATACGCTTTACGTGCGGAAGCCTGGGTTCTTCTCCACGCGGAACCTTCTGCTCGCCTGTGGCGCAACAGCCCTCGGGTTTCTCATCGGCGAGAAACTCCTCCTCTTTGTCACGCTCGCCCAGATTACCGAGTCGGTCTTCGGGAGCATCCTCTTCCTCTCGATAGGCGCCCTCTGGCTGCCGCTCCTCCTTCACTTTGTCTGCGTGCTGATCGTCGCAACCTGCTTAAAGTATGGCGGCAGGGGCTGGTTTGTTCCGGGGCTTGCGATCGCCATGGTTGTCCACTGTCTTTATAACCTGTATTTCATCCTGGGGTGGCTTTCATGAAGGCAAAGCACCTCTCGATCATTGCAAAGAAGGAGTTTAGGGGGCTCATCAGCGAGAGGACGATCCTGCTTGCCATCCTCCTCCAGCTCTTCATTGCGCTCTTCTCATCCTTTTTGATGGTCGGGCTCACGTCCATGTACGACCCGTCCTCGCTCTCGAAATATTCCCGGTTCAAGTACAATATCGCCTATGCCGGCAATGATTCCGCGCTGTACGGGTATCTTGAGGAGAGCGGGGATTTCCGGGTGTACAGGATGGACCTCTCCACGGGAGTTGCCGCGCTCGAACAGCGGAAACTCTCGGCAGTGGTCTATGTGCCGGACACGGCACCGGATTCTGCGGATCCGGTCAAGATCACGATGTATACGCTCACAAACGATCTCCAGAGCGCCATTGTTGACGTGAAACTCAAGGAAATCTACCTGAAGTACGAGACTGACCTGCGGGCGATCCGGGCAGACCGGATTACAGAAAAACCCGTCCCGCTTGCCATCCCCAAAGCCGCGGGTGGCGGGGACTTTTACGAGTTCGTGTACGGGCTCCTTATCCCGCTCCTCGTCTTCATGCCGGCGATCATCGCCTCGGCCCTCATCATCGATCTCATTACCGAGGAGTACCAGCACGACACGCTCGAGACCCTCATCTCCACACCGGTCACTTTCACCGAGATGGTCTGGGGCAAGGTGCTTGCCTGCGAGGTGCTGGTGCCGGTGCAGGCAGGGGTGTGGATCGTGCTTCTTATGATCAACGGTATCGCGATCCAGAATGCCGGGCTTATCCTCGTGCAGGTCTCGGTCACCTCTTTCATCCTGATCCTTCTTGGGGCGCTCGTTGCCCTCCACTACCGCGAACGGACGGCGGCGCAGTTCATCTTCTCGACTGCCCTCGTGGTCGTGATGCTCTTTGCCCTTGCCCTTCCCGACAACCCGCTCAACCTCTTGACCCGCCTTGCCGTCGGAACCGCGGGAATGGAACAGTGGGTTGTGCTGGGCGTAACAGTCGCCATCATCATCGGGCTTGGTATCCTGATGCACACCTATGCAGAAAAGGTTGGGCGGACGCACCAGTCCGGGTAAAGGAAAAAAGATCAGAGATAGGAGAGAACCAGGGGCTCATCCCGGACCTTGTAGGTCCGGCCGGCCGAGGTCACAAAGACCTGCACCTGATCCGTGCCCCGGGTCCCATCGATGACCAGTTCGTCCCCGCGCCGGGGTCTCCGGTTGCCGTCGTTCATGTACTGCTCGATTACCTTGCCGTTCGAGAGGGTGACCTTCATCATGATATTCTGGACATAGATCTCCCCCTTGCCTCCATTGTAGAGCAGGTGGATGGACGAGTCCGGCCGCTGCTTCTGGAGCGTAAGGTCCACGTACTGCTCTGCCGGAAGGGTCTCGACCGCGTCGGGCGTTGCAACAACGGTCGCAACGGATGTTGAGACGGATGTCGGGAACGGTGTGGGGACCGGCGTCTCCGCG
>DUHF01000326.1 GCA_013331015.1 Methanoregula sp. | reverse complement strand
CTGATCGTGTCCCGGCGGGCATCTTCGAGGTTTTCTAACGAGAACGGCGAACGGTCGATGTCAAAGACGATATCGGACGAGAGAAAGATGTTATCGGCAAGCGGTGTTCCCTCCCGCCGCCCGAGGTTCTCCGGGGCAAGCCAGCAGCTGGTGGAGTAATAGACATCACGTGGCCGGTAGCGGACGAGCCACCGTTGCAGGGTTGCCGGGTTACGGATCCGGTCAGGAATCTTGAAGAACGTGCCGCGGGGGAGCAGGATCCGGAAATGGCGGTGTGACCAGTCAGTGACTGGTGCGAGATCGGGAGGATGGTGCTGGTAAAAGGAGCGGATGGGATCGGTCATATCCCGTTATTTTAAGAGTTGTTCGTAATTCTGGCTTTTCAGGTAATCGAGGAAACCTTTCTTTGTCTTTGCCGAGAGCCCGCTCGTTGCTTCCGCAGCAATGAGTTCAAGCTCAAGGTTCTTCTGGCAAGGATCGGAAACGCCAGAGATCTTTGCTTTGTACCGGGTCTTCATCCACGCGGTGATCCGGGAGTAGCCCGGGTGGGGCGTACGCGCAGGTGTTGTTGCCTTGTTGATCTCGTGTGAGACCTCATTTCCCGCTTTGTTGATCCCCTCCCCGATATCCTTGAAACTTTTATCCAGATCGGCCTTTTTTACTTCTGCTTCAACCTTCTTCAGCGCTTTGTCGATCTCATCGAAGATACCCAAAACCTGCACCCCCTGTAATTACTACACAGGATTTTCATTATCAGGATAAAAACATTCTTTCATTTACCGGCCTCCGCGGCACTCTTCATGCCCCCGCACGGCAGGACAGTATCTTTAATACCCTACTATGCTAACCTTTAGCACGACTACCGTACCGTGGTGTCCCGATGCTGGATGTTTTGGCTGTAAGTAAACAGATTGGCGGACTGAGGGCGGTCAACGAGGTCAACCTCTCGCTTGGAGAGAATGAGATTGTCGGGCTTGTTGGTCCAAACGGGGCCGGAAAGACCACGCTCCTCAACATGATCTCCGGTATCAGCGGACCTTCTTCCGGCCGGATCCTGTTCTGCGGCGATGACATCACCGGTCTTCCGGCAAACCGGATCTGCCGGAAAGGGATTGCCAAGACATTCCAGATCGCCGAATCATTCCCTGGCCTTTCTGCCATGGAATCTGTTATGATCGGCGCCCTGTTTGGCAACCACCATGCCCCCGGCATGGCACAGGCCCGGATTGAATCTGCCACTGTGCTTGATTTTGTCGGTTTACCGGAGGACAAACGGGAGGTCCAGATAAAGAACCTCAATGTCGTGGAACTCAAACGCGTCCAGCTTGCCCGGGCGCTGGCGTCCCGGCCAAAACTCCTCCTGCTCGACGAGCTTACGACCGGGCTCAATCCCAAAGAGAGCCGTGAGGCTGTCGAGCTTATCAAAAAGATCCGTGACCGCGGAGTCTCGATCCTGATAATCGAGCATGTGATGAGTGTCATCATGGGGGTCTCGAACCGTATCGTTGTTCTGGATCATGGCGAGAAGATTGCTGACGGGAATCCGCACTCGGTCATCAACAACCAGCGGGTGATCGATACCTATCTTGGGGACCTGCACGCGTTTTAAAAATTTTTAGGAGTTGTCATCCCATGCTTTCTGTATCCCACCTTGATGTTTTTCATGCAAACCTGCAGGTTGTCTGGGACCTGAGTTTTTCGGTTGGCAAGGGGGAACTCGTGACCCTGATTGGCCCCAACGGAGCCGGCAAGACTACCACGGTCGAGACGCTTGTGGGTCTCAACCGGAATGCCCGGGGCACGATAACGTTCTGCGGTGAGGATATCCTTGGGATGCCCCCCTACCGGTTATTCCAGAAAGGTCTTGCGCTTGTGCCGGAGAAACGGGAGATCTTCCCGAAGATGCCGGTGGTGGAGAACCTTCTATCGGGAGTCACAGACCCGTCCGCAACCGATAAGAACCTTGAGCATATCTACCGTCTCTTCCCCATCCTGCAGGAACGCGGGCAGCAGATGGCAGGGACATTGTCAGGTGGCGAACAGCAGATGCTGGCCATTGGCCGGGCACTGATGTCCAACCCCCAACTCCTCATCCTTGATGAACCATCCACCGGACTCTCCCCGCTGCTGGTCGGCCAGGTCTTCCGGTCGCTGGAACAACTGGGCCGGGAGGGAATGACCGTCCTCCTGTTAGAGCAGAATGTCCGGCACGCCCTTGCCATGTGCCACCGTGGCTATGTTCTTGAGAACGGCCGTATCGTAAAGGAAGGAAAAGCCAAAGAACTCCTGCATGACCCGGAGATCCAGAAGGCGTATCTCGGATTCTGAGCCTGAAGGGATTGTTCAATCAAGGTGATTTTTCAGGGGTGACTATGAGGTACTCCAGAAAAATTCACGGTTTTATGCCTCAAAAATTTGCTTTCTTTTCAAAAAAAATGGTCTTGGGATGATAACTGCCGCACCCAAATCCCCGCGAACGAGTAGATGCCACAGCCCCAACAGGGTGCCCTGTGGCTACCTTAATTGCCGATTTGTCCCTGTTTTTTTCGGATTTTTACCATCAGAAATAAGGTAATGCGTTGCCTCTCACCGTGATGGCGTTAACCTGGTACGGGGCAAATCTCACGGTGCGTTAATACAGAAATGAAATGATCTCTCCTGGTGAGAAAGAAGGAACACAACCCCGTCCGTGCCGGTTATCTCCGGCCGGTTTTTGGGGGTGCCGTATCGTTGCGTCTTTCCCACCATTCCTTCAGCCGATCCGGGAGGCTGACGAGTCCTTTTGGCAGGAAGATGATGACAAGGATCAGGAGTATCCCGACAATAACGTACCGGGCAAAGGTGATGCCGGCCATCTTTAAGCCATCCCAGATGATGGTTAAAGCGATGGTTCCGACAATGGGGCCGGCAAGGGTCCCAAGGCCGCCGAAGATAACATACGTGACCGGCCAGAACGAGAGATCGACACTGTAGATCTCGGGGGTGATGTACCCGATATGGTGGATCTGGAGCGCGCCGGCGACACCGGCAATATAGGCGCTTAAGCCAAAAGCAATCAGCCGGTACCGCACCGGATCGATGCCGGACGCACGGGCTTCAAGTTCGTTCTCCCGGATTGCCGAGAACGCCAGTCCAAGGCGGGACCGCATGATGTACCAGATCACGATGATGGTTGCTATCGTTATGAGCAGGATCGAGTAGTATTCGATGAACTGGTACCCGGGGATTGAAGGGCTTAAAAGCCGTGGGGATGATATGCCGTCCCAGCCGCCGGTCATGGGTGCGAGGATGCTGACCGTCAGGGTCTGGACGATGATGGCAAAGCCGAACGTGACCATGGCAAGGAACCACTCTTTCAGCCGGACGCAGGTCAGGCCGATGAGGATCCCGATGAACGCAGCAACCCCAGCACCGAGAAATATCGTAAAATACGGGGTGATCCCGCTCGCGGTTGCAATCAGGGTCGAGGCATAGGCCCCGATCCCGAAGAATGCGGCATGCCCGAGCGATCCCTGGCCGGAATACGCGAGCAGGTTCCATGCCGAAGCAAAGATGATGCAGATGAGCATGAGTGAGAGGAGGTTGAGGAGGTACAGGTTGTCAGATAAAAACGGGGCGATGATCGCAACTGCCACGGTAAGGATGGTGATGGCCTTTGTCCCCTGGTCGCGCGTAATGATCATGGATGACTACTCCCCGGATTCCCCGAACAGTCCCGTGGGTCGGAAGACAAGGACGACAATTAAGATGATGAATGATATTGCATCTTTCCAGACTCCCCCGAGGAAATACGCTGCCGCGTTCTCTGCGATGCCGTACAGCAGGCCACCGATGATGGCACCGGGGATACTGCCAAGCCCGCCAAGGATGATGATGGCAAACGCCTTCACGGCGGGAATCGACCCCATGTACGGGTTGAAGACCTGCCCGCTGACTACCCAGAGCGTACCGGCAGCTGCTGCAAGAGCACAGCCGATTCCAAAACTCAAGACATCCATTCTTTCGACATTGATGCCGACAAGCATCGCACCCTTCCGGTTCTGGCTGGTTGCCCGCATCTCGCGGCCGATCCGGGTCTTCTGCAGGAAGATGAACAGGGCTGCAAGGATTGCCGCTGTCACGACCATGATGATGATGTAGTCAAGCGGCAGGTTGAGCGAACCAAACGGGACTGCGATCCCCTCGTAGGGGCTCTTGACGCTCTGCCACTCGTCGCCCCATACCATCGCGGCTCCGTTCTGGAAGATATAGATGAGCTCGATTGAGAGGAAGATCTCGTTGAGTTTGCCGGAACCGAGGATGGGACGGAAACAGAGTCGTTCGACAACCGCACCAATGCCGATGAGCGCAAGCATGGCAAGGAGGATGATGACATAGGGATTTATCCCCGAGATGAGGAAGATCGTTGCCGTGATGTAGGCCCCGATCATCAAAAACTCGCCATGGGCAAAGTTGACGATCTTCATGACCCCGAAGATCAGGTTGAGACCCGTGGCAAGAAGGATGTAGATACACCCCGCATAGATGCCCCAGAACAGTATCTGCAAGAGGATCCCGATGTCAACCATGGCATTCCGGCTCTCGTATCGTACTTTTTTAAAAGGATGTGATGGGATTTGGATTTTACGCGCTGCCCGGCTTGTACCACGATGGCAGGGTAAATCCGGTCACTTTCAGGTTGTCAGGCCAGACAATATGCGGCCGGCATTCGCCAGCACTCTGGTCGTAGGCCAGCTGCTCCATCCAGAGATCGAACTGAGACTCCCGGTAGTCTTTGGTAAACGAGATCTTACCGCCTTTCATGGCCTCGATAACCTCGGGCATGTTGAGGTCAACGAGTGCCTGGCGGACGGATGCTTTGTCCGTTGTCCCGGCCTTCCCGATAGCTTCGGCTGCGATATAGATCCCCTCATACGTGGAGGCCCCCATCATGTCAGGGTACATCCCCCATTTTGCGAAATAACTGTTCTTGAAATTTTCCTGGGCTGTTGCCAGCTCTCCTTCAGGTGCGGTATAGGGTGAGAACCGGCTCTCGATGATCGCACCCTCTCCGTACTGCCCGAGGTCTTTGTAGAACTGGGCGTTGTCATTGTTCTCGACATTTAAAAAGATGGTATCGAGCCCGATATCCCTGCGTGCCTGCGTGATGATTGGTGCCCCCTCGTTTGGGAATGCAGCAAGGTACACGGCATCAGGATTTTGGGCCTTTATGACGGTCAGCGGTGTCCTGAAATCGCTCTCGCCCATCCGGTAGCCCTGCTCGGATACGAGAACGATGTTGAGGTTGTTCTTCGCGATCGTGTTCTGCACTGCGGTCTGGACCCCCTTACCGTATGCTGTGTCCTGGTAGATAATGGCAAGGCGGAACGGCCGGTCATCGGATGCCCCGAGTTTCTTGTTGACGGCAGGCCGGACCACCTGGTCGATGAAGGTTATGGTATATTCTCCATAACTGTCCGTGGTCGGGCAGTGATGGAAGACGTAACTGGTGTCGATGTCTGTGCGGTGGGTGATGACCGGGCTTGATGCGCCGGTCACAATATACGGAACCTTGTATTCCGCAATGGTCTGCTGGTAGGCTGAGGTGACCGCACTGGAGTACCCGCCGACAAGGATGTCCACCTTGTCATCGGTAATCAGCTTGGTTGCGGCTTTCTGGCCACCCTGCTGGGTGGACTCGTCATCCCCGACAATGAGCCTGACCGGGACTTTGGTTCCGGAAGCACCCAGCTGGACGCCTCCCTGTGCATTAATCTCATCACCAGCAACCTGCGCTGACTGCCACATGTTCTTTCCCACATTGCTGGCCGGGCCGGTCAGCGAAGCGATGACGCCGATCTTGATCTCCCCTCCGGTTGCCTGCGACTGCTGCTGTGCCTGCTGTTGCGTGCATCCGGCAATACAGGCTGCTGCAATGAGTGCGATAACGATGAACAGAACCGAGTATCTCATATCCTCTCCCCTTGCTATGTTATAGCATGGCAATATACCATTTCTGTCGTTAAGGAATATAAAAAAACCGATTCGTCGCTAGTATGCACCACCTCTGTCGGACAGTTCTGCAACTCTGGTGCAGGTGTGCTGATGACCTTCTTTGCGGATGCCGGAATTATCAGACCGTTCCAAAATCACAGCAATATATCCCCCAAAAAAAAGCTGTGCCCCGGGAGGGGTTGCGGTTCAGCAGGCGAATGTTCATTAAGGAGAAAAAGAAGGGTAACTTATATGCCGGGAAAAACCACGTCCGTTGATCCTGCGATTCGTCATGACCCGGATCAGCTCAAAAACCTGCTCCTTGTTCTGGAACACGCCCGCGCTGATGCATGGCTGCGGCGGGATACGCGGG
>DUHF01000254.1:4366-5326 GCA_013331015.1 Methanoregula sp. | reverse complement strand
TCCTCTTCTGATTTGGTATGGGTCACTGCTACGGTTGTGGTGAACGGACCAACAGCAGAGAAGATCTCCTGTGCCCGCTCTGCTGATACGCTCCGCTTCGAATCGGAAAAGAGGACAACCCCGATGGCATGTGCACCTTCCTGTTCGGCAAAGCGTGCATCATCCGGGCGGGTGATCCCGCAGATCTTTATGCGCATACAAACTCCTCCAGTTTCTTTCGCGGGTGATTGTGGGACATGATGGATGATCCGATCAGGAATGCATCACAGTACTGTTTCATCTCGCGGATATCATCAGCAGATCGCATGCCGCTCTCAGAGACTATCAGCCTGCCCTCCTGCCGGATCTGCTCTGAGATTAGTCGGGTTGTCGAGCGGTCGATTCCGAGGGTAGCGAGATTGCGGTTGTTGACACCGATAAGCGTTGTCCGTGATGCAAGTGCCAGCTCCGCCTCCTCCCGTGTCCGGACTTCAACCAGCGGTTCGAGGCCAGAATCGATAACCTCATCCACAAATTCCGGCAGGTCATTTTTAAGAACTGCCGCAATGAGCAGCACGGCATCGGCCCCGAGTGATACAGACTCGGAAATCTGCCGTTTGTCGATGATGAAATCCTTGCGGAGGACCGGAAGGTGCACCGTAGTCTTCACCCGTTCGATATCCCGGCCGGTTCCGCCAAAGAAGTAGGGTTCGGTAAGCACCGAGAGCGCAACGCATCCCCCGTCCCTAAGATCCCCGGCCATCATCGCCATGTCAACATTGCGCCGGATCACCCCGCTGCTCGGGGATGCACACTTGATCTCGGCGATGATTGCATTCCTGCCGTTACGGTTCCGGATCGCTTTCGTCAGGCTGAGCCTGTCCCGCAGGGGTGTCTCGGGAAATGATGGTGGCAACCGTGCCACCCGCGTTTTTACCTTTTTGAGGATCTCATCAAGGATCATGCTGCACCCCGGGTTGC
>DUHF01000254.1:0-4361 GCA_013331015.1 Methanoregula sp. | reverse complement strand
TGGCATTCCTGATCCCTTCATGCAGATCCCGCGCCTGCCCTCCGGCATAGATTGCCGCCCCGGCATTGAGGAGAACAATGTCCCGGCCCGCCCCCTTCTCTCCGGCAAGGATCTCGCGGATGATACGGGCATTCTCTTGGGGGTTCCCGCCACGGAGATCTGACAGGCTGGCAAGGCTGATCCCGAATGCGGACGGGTTCAGCGAATAGGTCTTAATCATATTTCCCTCAAGTTCACAGATCTGCGTCTCTCCTGTTGTTGTTATTTCATCAAGCCCGTTTCCGTGGACTACCATGGCGCGGGAGAGGCCGAGGATCCTGAGTACTTCGGCCATCGGTCTGATGAGATCCGGACTGTACACCCCGAGAACCTGTGCCTTTGCCCCGGCCGGGTTGGCCAGCGGCCCGAGGATGTTGAAGACAGTCCGGCACCCCAGTTCCTGCCGCGCTGCCATGACGTGGCGCATCGCGGGGTGATGGCTGGGTGCAAAGAGAAACGCGATGCCGGCTTTTTTGACTATCTCTGCCTGCCGTGAGGGATCCATGGCCAGGTTCACCCCGAGTGCAGCGAGCACGTCCGCGGAACCGCAGGAACTGCTGACGCTCCGGTTCCCATGCTTTACCACCGGGACCCCCGCTCCTGCTGCCACCAGCGCCGAAGCAGTACTGATGTTGAAGGTATGGGAGCCATCACCCCCGGTTCCGCAGGTATCGACCAGCATCTTTCCGGTCACCGGTGCAACGCTGACCGCATGCCGGCGCATGACCTGCGCAAAAGCTGCGATCTCTTCCGGGGTCTCTCCTTTCATCCGGAGCGCTGTCAGGAATGCCCCGATCTGGGACTGCGTGCTGCTGCCCTCCATGATGGCGGTCATAACCCTCCCCGCTTCGTCCGGGGTCAGGTCCTGGCGCTCAATGAGCCGGGCTATGGTCTCCCTGATCGTCAAGATGATATCCCCTCCGGGTAAAGGAAATTCTTGATGATGCGGTCCCCTTCCGGTGACAGGATACTCTCCGGGTGGAACTGGACACCATCGATGGGATACCGGGTATGCCGGACCCCCATCACGTACCCGTCATCCATACTGGATGCCGTTACTACCAGCTCATTTGGCAGCGATTCTCTCTGTGCAACCAGCGAGTGGTACCGGGTTGCGGTGAACGGGGTTGGAACCTTAAAAAAGATCCCGGTCCCCTCATGACGGATCGGCGAGGTCTTGCCATGCATCAGGTGGGATGCCCGGACAACCCTGCCGCCGAACGTCGTGCAGATGGTCTGGTGGCCGAGACAGACCCCGAGTGTCGGGATGGTCCTGCTCATCGTCTCCAGCACCTCGCGGCAGACGCCGGAATCCTCCGGTGTCCCCGGGCCCGGGGACAGGATGATCCGGTCACACCCGGTCTTCTGCAGGACCGCAAGCGGGGTGTCACAGGGATATACTATCGGGTCTTCCCCGAGTTTTCCAACCTGCTGGTAAAGGTTGAACGTGAAACTGTCATAGCAGTCCACGATCAGGACGTTCATGAACCGGCCCCCGACCGCTCGATCGCCCGGATCATTGCCGCCGCCTTGTTCTCAGTCTCTTCATATTCATTTGCCGGGATGGAATCCGCAACGATGCCTGCCCCCACCTGGACCGATGCAATCCCGTTGCGCAGGAGTACCGTGCGTATGGCGATGGCAAAATCAAGGGTCCGGTCAAACCCTATGTACCCCACGGCCCCGGCATACAGCCCGCGGGGTGACGCCTCCTGCTCGTCAATGATCTGCATGGCCCGGATCTTCGGCGCCCCGGATACCGTACCTGCCGGGAAACAGGATTTGAAGGCATCGTAACAGTCGAGATTGTCCTTCAGGATCCCGCTCACGGTTGAGACGATGTGCTGGACATGGGAAAATTTCTCGATATTCATGAACTCGCTGACTTCAACGGATCCGAAGCGGCAGACCCTCCCGAGATCGTTTCGCGCGAGATCGACAAGCATCGTGTGCTCGGCACGCTCCTTGGCATCATCGAGGAGGTCCTGTGCGAACTGCTCGTCCTCTCCCCGTGTTCTCCCCCGTGGTCGTGTCCCGGCAATCGGGACGGTTGTGACCCTTCGCCTCTCCACCCGCACGAGCATCTCCGGACTTGCTCCGATGACTATCTCATCGCCGAAATCCAGGTAATACATATACGGGCTCGGGTTGATCGTGCGGAGTGCTGCATATACCCTGAAGGGGTCGCTTGGAATCCGGCACTCCATCCGGCGCGAGAGTACCGCCTGGAATATCTGGCCGGCAACAATGTGTTCCTTGACCTGCCCAACAGACCGCTCAAACACGTCCTGTGATACCTGCGATGTGAACGATATAGCGGTAGCCGGGGGCACATCTTTTGTGCACCCAGGTACCTCTCTTTGTTCAAGCCTGGTGATGTGATCGGAAAGTATCCCGATCCGCGTTTTGCACTTGTTATACTCTGCCGCAGCATCCGAGTCATAGGTTAAAAACGGACTTGAGAAGATGTACAGTTTCTCATCGCGGTGATCGATGACGATACAATCTTTGGTGAACATGAAGGAGGCGTCCGGTATGCTCAAGTCGTCCCTCGCCCGTGGCGGCTTTCCCTCCCGTACTTTCTCAAACAGGGAGTAAACGCAGTCGTAGGCAAAGTAGCCGACCATGCCCCCGAAGAACCGGGGGGCTTTCACATTCATATAATGGAATCGCGAGAGGATCGATCGGATCTTTTCAACCGGATCTTTCCCTTCCGGATCCCGTGCAATTGAGATATAGGGTTCGTTACCTTGGATGTGGACGTTCTCTCCAATCGTAACAATGAATTCCGGGTCGATACCGATGAAGGAGTACCGGGCAAGTTTCTCGCTCCCCTCCATGGATTCGAGCAGGAACCCGCACCCTCTCCGTGTGCCCGTATAGATATCGAGGGGTGAGAGGTCAGGGAGTGGCATCTCGGCGCAGAGCGGGATCACCAGCGGTTTTGGCTGGTTTTTCACTGCCGTGATAAATTCCTCCGGCCCAAGATTGAGTGTCAGTGCTGCTTTCATAACTTCAGGGTCCTTTTTTTTTAACCAGCGAACAACTGCCGCATTTCTCTTTCCCGTTCCATTGAGTGAAATCCTGCGGGAATGTTCGAATTTTGTTTGATATACAGGTCAACTTTGTACATATTTATACATTGTTGCCATAATCTGTGTAGTGTTGTTTGTAAAACTGCATTATTGTATTGAAAATCGGGGGCACACCGGTATCATTTGATGAAGAATACGCCTAAGAAAAAGCGCCCCCCCGGTCACAACGGGGTTTTTTCGAAAGAGAGTTACGTGGAGAATGAAAAATTCAAAACCGGTATGTTGTTCCTCTACCGCGTTGTTTCACGTACCCGGATGCTCCATGAACCGTGATCCGTACCTGAATTCCGTTCCGTGGACCCCGACCAGATTTTTTGCACAATCGCGGCGATAAACGGGTTAAAAAAAACAGGATGAAAAATCCCCGGTAATGGCAATTTTGTAACAAAGAGCGGGTCTCTGTTAAAAATTCTTACGACGAAATCGCTGGCGTTTGAATGTTAATACCTAAATAGGACGCCCAACAAAACGAATACAGCATTACGGGGGCAGAAGAATCATGGTACAGTGTCACAAGCAGCCGTTTGGCTGGGTTATTATCTCCCGGATGATCACGATCATCTGCTTCCTGATAGTCATCGTTTGTGCAAATATCCTTGCTCATTATGTGTCAAATCCGCAATTCCAGTCGGGCGTCTCGTTCCTGAATGCGAACTTCTGGCTTCTCCTCCTTATCGCCATCATCATCCTTATCGGTGATATTTTCAGTGCACTTCCGTTCCCTCTCAACCTGCCGGGGCCTGTCATCAAGGCGATTGGGAGCGTCTTTGGGGTTGCGTTCATCCTCAACGTCTTCCAATGGATGGATGGTGTTGCCGCAACCAATATCTATCCGTCATTCCTGGCACTCTCGTTTTTGATAATACCCCTGGTCTTTTTAATCGTCCTTGCCTGCGGGTACTACGAGATCATGCGGCAGCTCTGGTGGACGCCGCACATACCTTCAAATCCTGATGTCCAGGTTTTCAACGAAGTCCGCCCCACCGCACCTGAAACCGGCATATCCGATGCAAAGTCATGGGAGGAGATTGGGGTGGAATTCCGCCTGATGCTGTATGATCTTCTCCACCGTTTCCGGCAGGAGATCAGAAAGAAATAGGTATTTTTCATTTCCTGCAGTGGGTGATAAATACTTCCTGCCATGAGGAATAAACGATACCCATTGCCGGATATGCCGGGGTAAAAAGAAGAAAGATGATGAGATCAGAACCGGGGTTTCCGGTGCTT
>DUHF01000155.1 GCA_013331015.1 Methanoregula sp. | reverse complement strand
TGTACTGGACGATCATGGAAGGGTTCCGGGGCCAGTCCATCGGGAAGATGGTCATGAACCTGAAAGTGGTCAACCGGGACGGCTCGAAGATCTCGTACCGCACCGCTGCAATCGAGAGTCTCCCAAAAGCATTCTTGAGTCCCCCCCTCATCATCATCCTCGTCCTCGACTGCCTGATCGGCTGGCTTGCCATGCCGGGCACCAAGTTACGGGTCTTCAACCGGATCTCCAACACCATCGTCATCAAGACCGATTACCGGGAGCCCGACGGGATCGTGTACGTGAAAGAAAAGGAATAACTACCCATATCCCTACTCTTTTTTCATGCGTGCCATTGCAGTCCTGGTTCTTCTTCTCGCGGGTGCGGCGTTCGCCTGCGGATGTACAACCCCGGTATCATCAGAAGAGACGCTGCCCGGGGCAGTTCCGGTCGTAACGCAGACCCCGGACGGCCCGGTGCAGCTGGTGAGCCTGAAAGCCTCGTCCTATAATCCCGAACACCTGTATATCAGCCCCGGGACAACGGTGGTCTTTGTGAATGAGGAAGACCGGATCTCCCGTCGTGTCGTCCACATGCCCACAGGAGCAAATGAGAAAGTCCTGTTCCAGTCAGAGTCTCTTGCACCCGGGGAGAGTTACCGGTATACATTCAATAAGCCCGGAAGGTACGTGTACGCCGATCCACAACACGGGGGAGGCCGGTCTCCGTTCGTGGAAGTGACCGGATAAAAAACCGCAGATGCCACAACAGAGGTCAGGAAAAATGTTGAGGATGCACCCGGGACCGTTACGAAAAAAAGCTGGCATCTGGCGGGGAGCAGGGATGAGTGATGAGGTGATACAGGTCTATGCCAGATAGTGAATCCGTGTATCGTAAGGTCGATGGAAAAGTGCTCATCGAGATCAAACTCTCAACCGTAGCCCAGCTCTTCAATACCTTTGACCCTGCACCCTTCCATGCAAAAGAACTCGACTTCGATGCGGAACGCTACATCGTTGATACCGTAAAGGACTTTCCGGCAGGCACCTCATTTAAGATCATCATCTATCTTCCTCCCGATCTCCTGGTGACGGACCGGGCAAAACAGATCATCCCTGCCATAAAAAACCATTTTGAGTACAAGAGCCGGGTGACGGAACGGAAACTCAGGACCCGGTTCCGGTACGGACGGGGTGCACTGCTCGTCGGGCTCACCTTCCTCTTCATTGCGCTTGTTGCCCGCCATCTGGTCACCACCATCCAGAACCATCTCCTGGCCGAGCTCTTTGCCGACGCGCTCCTGATCATCGGCTGGGTGGCAATGTGGGAGCCGGTCACGGTCCTGCTGTACGAGCTCTGGCCAATCCACCAGCAAAAAAAGACCTACGAGCGAATCAGTACTATGGAGATTGAGGTTCTCCCCTCAGCCTGACCAAGACCACCGGTCATGCAAGCCGGTGGACTTTTTTTGCCAGGTCTACGGTCTGGCGTGTTGCGTCCCGCGGGGCATCCTGCGGAGGAATTTTTTTGGGCTTGTCAAGTGCGGCATAGATATGGGAGATGGCAGCACCGTGCGAATCGCTGTATCCCCCTTCCAGCACAAACGCTATGCCAGCGCCGGTCAGGCCGGTGAGCATCGAGGTCAGGATACCAAAATCCTCCGGCTGTAAGTTCATGCCACCGATGGGATCATCGGAGAGGGTGTCCTGCCCTGCTGATACCATGAGGAGATCGGGCCGGAACCGTTCAATAGCCGGAATAAAGACCTCGGAAAAGACGGCCTGGTAATCGGCAAGCGATGCGCCGTTCGTGAGGGGCAAATTGAGGGTGAAACCTTTCCCGGTGCCGTTCCCGATCTCCTCGATCCTCCCGGTGAACGGGAAGAGGGGTTGCTGGTGAACGGAACAGAACAGTACCCGGTTCGAGAGTAAAAAGGCGTTCTGTGTACCGTTCCCGTGATGGACATCCCAGTCCACGATGGCTACCCGGTCAACCGCTTCAAGTGCATGGTGCGCGGCAATTGCCAGGTTGTTGAACAGACAGAACCCCATGGCCCGGTTGCGTTCGGCATGGTGTCCCGGTGGCCGGTTGAAGGCAAAGGCATGCTCTCCGGCAAGAGCATGATCAGCTGCGGCGATCGCGCCACCTGCTGCCATGAGGGCAACATCGTACGAGTGCGGGGTGACATAGGTGTCAGAATCGAGACTGGAGAGGGTGACCGTATCCGAACACCGCTCCTGTAACCGTGCCGTGTAATGGGGATCATGGATGCGGTGGATATCCGTAATGCCGGCAGGCTCCGGGGCGATGCGGGGGACATTCTCCGGAATGCCCCCGATCGCGTTCAGCAGACGGGAATGGGACTCAGGATGGAGAGGATTGTCATGCAGGCTGGATGACAGGTCAACGATTGCACACCGGCGCGCCATAACGGATCGGGGATCTCAGGCGAGTCTCCAGACACCCTGTGTCTGGGCATCGGCGTTGGCCACAACATAGGTCCTTTCCGGCGAGAAGGATTCCGGTACCTCGTAGATCAGGAACCCTTTGACGGTGTTGCTCTTCCCCGGCTGGATATATCCGCCGGTACCCCCGACACCGATCTGGAAATCATACTGGCTGCCAAGTTCGCCGTCAACAACGGTCTGGCTTCCTGCAAGCGTGGTATAGGACGAGGTTGTCCCTTCACTCATGACCACGATCTGGGCGGGTGACGGAGCCCAGGCGGCTTCGGTGCCGGTGGACGCGGCGGTCAGGTACACGAACAGGAACGTGTTGCCGTCCTGCGGGGTTTTGGTATTATACCCCAGCTGGGTATCGAGAGGATCCGAGGACTCCAACTGTTCCCGCGGGCTGTTCCACGAAGGATCGACCCAGCCGTAGCTTGGCCGGACTTTATAACCGGTAACCATCAGTTCGCCGGTCTTCTTTCCACTGCCAAAAGATACCGGGGTATTGAGCGGAAGGGCGTGAGGGAACGGATCCGGGGTGGGGGTAAGTTCAGGAGTTGGCGAAGCGGTCGCCGGCGGAGCCGTGGTGACCGGCGCAGCAGCCGGGGCATTTCCGGTACAGCCACAGAGTACTGCAAGCAGTACCAGCGAGGCAAGCAGGGTGAGAACAACAATGCGTTTCATAAGGAAACGATTGGCATGAGAGATATTAAATATCGTGTTGAATATCAACAAATGGAATTGAAAACTGCGATCAGCATTGATCAATAGAGGTTGCGATACGCTGGTCCAGCAGTTCCCTGCACGCGGGGCAGACCGTCTTTTTCTTCCGGTCCATCTCATCAAGCGTGTCCGGCCGGAACATCACGCAGCTCTCGTCCTTGCAGTGGGGCAGGCCCAGAAGGTGCCCAATCTCGTGAGCCCCCTCTTTTACTATCCGATCGATGAAATCATCATCGCTCCCCCGCAGCCCATAGTATTCATTGCTGAGCCGGGCTGTTGAGACGACCCCGGCACCAACCGATTCCCGGGCCAGGCCGAAGACAAAACGGTTCCCTTCCCGGAACAGGTCCTGGTGGACCACGAGAAGGATGGGATCGGTAATTTCATGCCGGCGCTTGTACGCCTGGATGCTGTCGAGCAGCGCCTGTGCATCGATCTGCTTCCGGGTCATATCCAGTCCCGTTATCCGTACATGGTTCTCGGAGACCGAGGTCTTCACGCCAAGAACTGAAGAGATGCTCCGCGCCACCGGCATCTGGAGGCCGGATGGCGACAGGGAATCCCAAAAAATATGGATATGCATCGCAATGATCTGTTGGAATGGACTCCTATAAACATATTGAGCATGCGGTAGGCGGGTACGTTATCGGCCGGTACACCCGGGCGGTTGAGGCAGGGATCGGGAGAAACACGGTTGCTGCAGAGATGCTTGCAAAAGAAGGAGTCCTCCTGCGGTGCACGGATATCAGGGAGCAGGAGCTCCCGCAGCACCTGCAGTATGCCAAAGACGATCTTTATGAGCCGGACCTCGACCTGTACAGGGGAGCGGATGTCATTTACTCCATCCGTCCGGCAATCGAGATGGTTCCCCCCCTCATGGATATCGCCCGCGCAGTCAACTGCGATCTGGTCGTGTACCACCTCGGGTTTGAGCGGTATGATGACGGGGGGGAGATCATCGACTGCGGCGTCATCCTCCACCGGTACTGGAAGCGATCAGAACCCGTCGAACAGGGTTGACTGGGTCTTTGCCGGGGGTTTTTTCTCTCTTGGCTCTTCTTCAGCCGGCAGCACCGGGAGGGTCTCCTGCACTTTTTCGACCGTCGGGGTCTTCTCTTTTTTTGCCTTTTTGGGAGGCTCTTTTTCCTTCTCTTTTGCCTTCTCTTCCTGCGCGATCGATTTGATTATCTGGGCAGACCGGGCCTTGTCATTCAAAAAGAAGTTCAGCTGGTCGGCATCGAGGTCCATGCTTCTTGCGTACCCGGCAGGATCGTTCTCAACAAGCATGGCGATGGTCCCCAGGTAATTCTCCCTAAGCGTGCTCTGGGGCACGTGGATCATGCCGGCTATCCGGTTCAGCGTCACCG
This sequence comes from Methanoregula sp., assembly GCA_013331015.1. Taxonomy (GTDB): domain Archaea; phylum Halobacteriota; class Methanomicrobia; order Methanomicrobiales; family Methanospirillaceae; genus Methanoregula; species Methanoregula sp11803u. The sequence goes on along the minus strand of DUHF01000155.1, from coordinate 4,602 downwards.
TCCGGATGGCTTTCTGCTTCTTTGCCGTTGACATCTTCTGCCAGCGTTCGGGAGGCATGATCCGGGCATGAATGCCCCGGCCCCCGGCCGCTTCGGCGACTCCGAAGAGCATGATGGCAGTTGCATACCGCCAGAGCGTATGGTACTGCCGGCGGTACGTGTACCCGAGATATTCATCCGCGCGTGAGAGGGCCCTGTATGCCCGGTCCACGGATGTCGTGTCAGGCAGGTGGTGCACGTTGCCTTCCACCCACTGCTCGATCGTCTCGGGGGTGTCATCGACTTCGAAGGAGAGCCGGAGCAGTTCTTCATCGGATGCCCGAGAAAAGAGCGCGGTGATGAGCGAGAAGATCGAGGTCCGTTCATCTTTCTGGGAGGTGTGGACCTGTGAATCGGTGATATCTTCGCGCCCGATGGCGGAGGCGTACAGCATGTTGACCGCCGACCGGATATCCCCTTCCGCGCTCTCGGCGATTGCATGGATCGCCGTTTCACTGCACCGGATCTTCTCGGCAGCGCAGAGATACTTCAGCCGGGGTGCAATCGAGCGGGCGGGCAGGGCCTTGAACTGGACCGGTTCGCACCGGGCCCTGAGCTCGGGAGAGAGGCCGTAGAGGTCGTTTGCGATCAGGATCATCGGCTGCCGTGCATTCTTGATGCACTCGATGATGGCTTTTGCCCCGCCCCGGTCGGACGTCCCCTGGAGGTTGTCGGCTTCATCGAGGATGATCAGTTTCCGCAACGAGCCGGTCAGGCTCGCCGTTACGCTGCCCCCGCCGGCGATCCGTTCGATGACGGCGGCCGTCCGCTGGTCGCTGGCATTGAGCTCCACGACCTCCCAGTTCATGTCGTTTGCGAGCGCGTATGCGGTCGAGGTCTTCCCGATGCCGGGCTTGCCGTAGATCAGGAGTGGCCGGGACTTTGTTGTCCAGTTCTTTGCCCAATCCGCGATCTGGAGTACCGCCGTCTTGTTGCCGATGAGATCCGCGAGATGAGCGGGACGGTACTTCTCTGCCCAATCCATACCAACAGGTTGACCGTATATCAAATAAATTATCTCTGATGAAACGCAATTAGGTAACACGCGAATATTTTTCATGCAACAGTTCAGGTGATGTCGTGGTCCACAGCTGCTCCACAGAAGCAATAGCAAAGGTTGTCAGGGAATACGAAGGAGTCCGTCGCAAGCATGCGATCGGTGACATGGTTAAGGCGCTCAGGATTGATGCCCCCCATGTCCTGGCCTCGTTTGGCGAGGATGCAGCAGTCATCGAGCACCACGGGGAGGCGCTTCTCCTTGCAGCCGACGGCATCTGGAGCAAACTCATGGAAGCCGATCCCTACTGGGCAGGATACTGCTCGGTGCTCGTCAATATCCATGACATTGCAGCAATGGGCGGTCACCCGGTGGCGATGGTCGATATCTTCTCGATTGCCAACACGGCAATCCTTGACCAGGTGGTCAAGGGGATGCACGACGCATCCGAGCAGTTCGGCGTCCCGATTGTCGGGGGTCACCTGCATCCCGATGCCCCGTACAGCGTCATCGACGTCTCCATCCTCGGGTGTGCCCGGATCGATTCCCTGATCTACAGCCACACCGCAGAAGCGGGAGACAGCATCATCATGGCCATCGACCTGACCGGTCGTGTCCACCCATCCTGCATCCTTAACTGGGATTCGGTGACGATGAAAACATCTGCTGAGGTCCGGGCACAAATCGGGCTGATGAAACAGATCGGGAGACGGCGCCTTGTCACTGCCGGCAAGGACATCAGCAATCCCGGCTTTATCGGAACGCTCGGCATGCTCCTTGAAGTGAGCGGGAAGGGTGCGGAGATCGACCTTGCGAAGATCCCAAAACCCGACCTTGCAGCCAACAACATGACCTTTGAGCAGTGGGTGAAGATGTACCCCGGGATGGGTTTTATGCTTACAGCCAAAAAAGAGCATGTGGTGGAACTGGTCAGGCTGTTTGCCGAAGTTGGCATGACGGCAAAAGAGATAGGGGTCGTTGACGCGACAAAAGAGCTGCGGATCCGTTATGACGGGCAGGAGACGCAGGTCTTTGATTTTATCAAAAACGGGATCATGCATCTCTGCGATGAGGACATCCCATGCCGGGTGCGGTAAGGAAGATCGGTATCGGGATTGCCGGTGATGCACAAAAAGTCATAACCAGTATCCCGGACTTTGCCGGCCGGTGCGGGGTTGTCTGTTACTGCCGGCCAGAAACCCTTGCCGGCATCTCCCTACCCCGGAACGTCTCGGTTTTCGAACACCCGGAACCCGAACAGGCGCTGGTCGATGATCTGGCATCCGGAACGATCGATGCCGCCGTGCGGGGAACACTCCCGTCCAACTCCACATTGAAGGCGTTAAAAAAAGCCATGGGGGTGGACCATCTCGAACGTATCGCGCTCCTTGAGACTGCGGGGAAACGAAAGTTCCTCCTCGCACCGGTTGGGGTGGATGAGGGCTGGACGGTCGAAGAGAAGACCGAACTCATCCGGAAAGGCCGGTTAATTGCAAAAAAGTTCGGCCTGCCGGAGAAAGTCGGGGTGTTATCCGGCGGCAGGCTGGGAGATATCGGCCGGCACCGACAGGTGGATGCAAGTATTGCCGATGCACAGGAGGTTGCCAAGCTCGCGGGCGCAACCCACTCCGAGATCCTCATTGAGGATGCGGTTGAAACCTGCGGGCTCATCATTGCACCGGATGGCATCACCGGCAATCTTATCTTCAGAACGCTCGTCTTTTTGGGAGCCGGACACGGACATGGCGCGCCAGTGGTAAATATCAGCAGAAATTTCGTGGATAGTTCGCGCGCCTCACCAAATTACACGAATGCGCTATTGCTCGCAGCATCTTTGCTGGAATAAAATAAACGGCTTAAAAACTCATTATTTTCTCAAAAGAACGATTTTAAGCGATTAAAAATTATTCTGCGAAATTCTGGACTCCGATTTTTACTTGCTAAACAGGAAACCTTCCAAACTCATAATGCAGGGCAATTTGAAGGATTTCCCCAAAAAGTATTTAAATATACCAAGAGGATTTCTTTTTGAGGTTTAAAACATGGCAGATTTACCAATTGCCGCAGTTGTGAGGATTGCGAAGAAAAACGGAGCTGAAAGAGTTGGAAGCGATGCAGCAGAAGCACTTGTTGCAAAGGCTGAGAAGTACATCGCGCAGCTCACCAAGGAAGCGAACAAGCTTGCCGAACACGCAGGCCGCAAGACCATCAAGAAAGAAGACGTTGATCTGGCTGCAAAGTCCAACTAAATCAACTCTTTTTCTCATTCTGCCCAACGTTCCTTTTCTTCGGGGTCGTTTCCCACCGCATCCCTCTTATCCCCGGCTGCCCCATATCGTATAGATGCTGAACCATTCACCCGGGTCAGAACGTGACCATTCTATAGAAGAATTCACGGACTGCCTGGTCCGGCTCTTCAACAAGGCAGCAGCAATCGAGCGCGAACCCGTGGATACCGGAGATGGTGTGCTCCTCTATACGTCCGAGATTCACCTGATCGATATGGCAGGCAGGTTTCCGGAGGAGAGCATGACGGCTCTTGCCGCCCGGCTCGGGATCACCAAGGGCGCGGTATCGCAGACTGCAAAAAAACTCGAACAGAAAGGGTATCTGGTCAGGGCCGGTGCAGATGGCGATAACAAGACGGTCTTCCTCCGGCTCACGGAAACCGGCTGGAGGGCATACCACTGGCACCGGACATACCACGATGCGGTGAACGCACGGTTAGGCGAAGTTTTTATTCGGCTGCCTCCCGGGGAGAGGGCACGGCTCCTTGCCCTGCTGTCCCGGATGGAAGAGGTCTTCGATGCCTGCCCCGCGACCCGGCAGGAGATCACGACAGCGGCCCGGAGGCTTGAAATAGTATAGATACTAAACAATTCTTCAATCCAGGACACAGGACAGGATTGATATGACCGGATGGACGTTTTCACCGATTNNCTCCGGAAGATGGCACCGCGATCATCGACATCTTCAACCACTATATCGAGCATTCATTTGCCGCGTACCCGGAACAGAAAGTTCCGTACGAGTTCTTCTCCCTGTTCCTTGCACAGGCGCAGGCGTACCCTTCGGTAGTGGCACGAAGCCCGGACAGCAGCATTGCCGGGTTCGGCCTGCTGCGTTCCCATAACCCGATGCCGGCATTCCGGCATACGGCTGAGATCACGGAATTCATCCGCCCGGAGATGACCGGGAAAGGACTCGGGACCGCGATGCTTGAGCATCTTGAAGCAGCCGGAAAGGAGCAGGGGCTCACCACCATCCTTGCCAGCATCTCATCGCTCAACGAAGGCAGCATCCGGTTTCACGAGTGCCGCGGATTCCGGCGGTGCGGGCAGTTTAACAATGTCGGGATAAAAAACGGGATTGTCTTCGATACGGTCTGGATGCAGAAGTTCATCTGAAAAGATCTAGAACTTCCCTTTCGTGCTCCGTACTGTTTTTCTGTCACCCGTCATCGCGAGCGCCTGACCAAGGGCGATCCCGAAAGCCTTGAACGCCGCCTCGCATTTGTGGTGATCATTCTTACCGGAGAAGGTGATGTGGGCCGTTATGCCTGCCCT
>DUHF01000281.1 GCA_013331015.1 Methanoregula sp. | reverse complement strand
TGTTCCGGTAAAAGGCTCGATTTCCAGCCGTTTTATCGTGACGAGAAGAGGCGATACAATCTTCCCGGTGGTGATCTATCCTGGTTTTTTGGGCAGATCGCGGAGAATAAGTCCGGTGAATGTGACGAGGGCTATTCCGCACCCTGCCGCAAGGAGCCAGGCTCCTGGTCCGAGGGTCCACCCCGGGAACCGTGTAGGGAAGAAAAAGATAACCCACAGTAAGAATATGCACACCGTCATGATGAGCCGGAACAGGATCCAGAGGCTATTTTCGGTTTGCATGGGATTTGAATGATATTAGATCATGAGGGGATGAAAGGTTTGTGCATGCGGGGTGGGAGTGGTGGTGATTCTTCAAGATTGTCCGGCAATTTGGCTTTTTTATGGGGATTTCAGAAGATGGAGTGATATGCGATATGCGACTGGTAATAGAAGTAGAATTAGATGCGTTAACGGAACAAGAAAAAAAGTAGGGTTAGAACTGTCTATCTAACAGTGTCTGGGTTGATCCATCAGAGAATTGCGCAATAACGGTAATCTTGTGGTCGGTTGCTACATCTGTTGTGTTAATAACCTGACCCACTGTTAAGGGGAAAGCAGTTGAATTCCCAGTCACTGTCGCTGAGGGATCATAAGGATAAACGAAGTCCTTCTTTGTAGGTGCCCCGTCCATAAGGTAGTATACATCAGTCATTGAAGGGAGATCAGATCCACCCTGGACTGTAACAGTTGCATAACCAGCTGTATCAGTTCCCATTGTCAACCCTACATTCTTGGATGATCCCGTAGTACCCGCAAGTCCAAACACGAATGCCGCAATGACCGCCGCCAGTATGACGGTGATAGCGACCATCAATATCACACCAATGACCGGTGACACAGCGTCTTCTGTTGTCACGGCCTTACCGGGTGATACTGCCTCTTCATTCTGAATCTTCATAAGTCAGCACCTTGATCGTTTTTCAGCAATGCCCGCTCAGTCGCGGGCATGACACTGTAACAGGTTATTTTTGCTGGTTTATATTTAAAGGTTCTTATATCGGATAATTCCCCGGTTTCACAGCATGTGCAATTGATCCGCAATTGGAGGATAAAACGACAATTCCCGGCACCCTTTCGTTCCTGCACCGACAGGGAAGAAAATATTGAAAATCTTTCCGGATCGCGGGAATGCTTATTCAGAGGATGCCTCCGCCCTCCGCCAGTATCCGGGCAGGGATCACCAGATTGAAGTGACGAACCGGACATGGTGTGTTCAGGTATCAAAGCGATTGAAGCGGCGTCTGTTCGGATTTTATAGCGGAAACGACCTGCAACCGGGCGGTAGCAATCAATCCGGATATCTTCACAGCAATACATGACGGGATGCTCCGGCCGGCCATCCTGAAGGCCCCGAAGCGGGATGAGGGGGTGACTGTATGTGCGGATTTACGGATCACCGGGTATATTCCTCATCGCCGGAAACAAACCTGCTCCGGCATAAAAGATCTCCAAGCCGATGTTCTCATCAAGACACCACGCATGCAAAAACACCAATGGCGGATGCGAATTTCGTAATAAAAAAGTGTCGGGGATGAAGGTGGTTTTTCAGGAACCAACCAGTTCGAACTCCGGGAGCGTACCCGGTCTCCAGATATTGTACGTGTAGACCTGTTCCCATCCATAAGCGTCGCCGTCGCGCCCAAACGACCAGAAGACGTAATGTGCAGTCGACGGATCTCCTGCGCTGTCCAGTTCCACCGCAGTGCCCTGGGATCCTTGGTACCATGATGCCGTTTCCGTGAGTGTGGCTTTCAGATCATGAACATCCGTCGAACTGGTCTGTATCCCGGTAAGGGCGACGACCCAGACCGCATCGTAGGATGCCATGCTGTAGCCGTCGGGCTTGTGTCCGAGCCGGTCCTGGATCTTCTGGTAGACGACCTGTGCCCGTGGATCACGGTTGGCGTTCCCGATCGCCGGGCCGGTGAAATCCGTCTGCGCCGCGAACCGTGCGGCATCTCCGGGGGCTGTCAGGCTGTCGAGAAGGACATTGGCGTCACACCCGTACCACCGGACCTGCGAGAGGTTGCCAGTCCCTGATGCCGCTCCCATGATTGGCACGATCTCGCTGAAGGTGACCGCATAGACTCCGACTTTCCCGGCCCCGTGCGTGTCGATGGCCCGCCCGACCTGGATATCGAGGTCCGATACCAGGTTGCCATAGTCCTCCGTACCCGGCGTATACATAACCCCGTCAAAGAAGGCTCCGCCAGCCTCCTCGAACGCCCCTTTCGTCAGGTTCCGGAGTTCGTCACCCCAGACATCGCCGCGCCAGACCGGAACGACAGCTGCTATCCCGTCCTCTTCCAGGCAGTATGCCATGGCGTCAGCCTGGAAGGTGTCCGGTGGCACGAACCGGAAGACGTTGTCTCCCTCGATCGTGAGTGACGGCGCCGTGCTCATGGTGCTGACAACCAGGATGCCATGCTCGTCGGCATAACTCCGGATCGCCTCGAGTTCGGCGCTGGAGCCGGGCCCGATGACAATCCTGATACCCTCTTTTTCCAGTTGCTTCAGCTTTTCAAGAGCAACGGGGGGATCCGTTGCCGTATCCTCGACGACAAGCCGTATCTGAAACGTGGATCCGATTTGTGTGAAGTAATTGTTGACATCTTCTGCGGCCACTTCGACGGCGGCCCGGACGGCCTTTCCGCTCTCTGTGTAGTCGCCGGTAAGGGGGAGGAGGACCCCGATAACATTCTCATCTGCGGTGGTTGTAGTCCCGGTTCCGGTACACCCGCAGGCGAAGACAAAAGCAGCAAGGATGATGAGCGCGATTGCAAATTCTCTTCGATACATATGCTTCTCTTTGCATTATGGAATATTACCGTTACGTTTTCCTGATCGTTTTAGAGAGATGTCGGAATTCGATAAAAAACCGTGAACAATTGAATCAGTAAGTCCTCACTCATTGATACAATTGCGTCTTATTTATGCGATATAGCATCCGGACCGGAAAAATCAATGAGAAAGTGGTGTTTACAATCTCCGCCAGTACCCGGGCGGGACAACCAGTTCGAAGCGGCACCCTTCCCCCTCCGTGCCGGACTCGGAGACCGTGATCCCGGTGAGCGAGAGGATCTCCCGTGCGAGCCAGAACCCGTACCCATGAGTATGTCCGTGCCGCCGTTCGAAGAATGTGGCACGATCCTCGTCCGTGATCCCCCCGCTGTCATCTTCGAGGATCACCGCGAGCGTGCCGTCGCCGCTCTCCTCCACAGACGAGATGGTTATCCGCGAGGGTGTCCTTCCGGATTCAAGACCTGCCTCTGCGAGGGTTGCGAGCACCTTCACGACCAACGGGGAGGCGAAGATCTCGATCCCGCCCAGGTCGCAC
>DUHF01000156.1:9083-10012 GCA_013331015.1 Methanoregula sp. | reverse complement strand
TAGAAGTTCAATTCCACCTTTTACATCATCGGAGGATACAGTATGCTATCTGGACAGCCAATTATCATCTTAAAAGAAAATGTGGAGCGTAATCGCGGCAAAGAGGCCCAGCGCTCGAATATTGCGGCCGCAAAGGCTATCGCCGGAGCCGTCAGGTCAACCCTGGGGCCCCGCGGCATGGACAAGATGCTGGTCAGCGGCTCGGGAGACATTGTCATCACCAATGATGGCGCGACAATCTTAAGCGAGATTGCCGTTCAGCACCCCGGTGCAAAGATGGTCATCGAAGTGGCCAGGACCCAGGATGACGAAGTCGGCGACGGGACCACCACCGCGGTTGTGCTCGTTGGCGCCCTCATGGAGCAGGCTGAGTACATGCTTGAACAGGGCATCCACCCGACCGTCATCGCGCAGGGCTATCGTATGGGCATGGAGAAAGCTCTTGAGATTGTCAATTCCCTCTCCCTCAAGGTCGACCCGACTGACAGGAAGACCCTCATCAAGATCGCCGACACCGCCATCACCGGCAAATCCATCGAGTCCGTGAAGAACAAGCTTGACGGCATCATTGTCGATGCAGTCATGACCGTGGCCGTCAAGACCGGCAACAAGTACCTTGTTGATGAAGAAGACGTGATGATCAAGAAGCAGAAGGGCCAGTCCATGGACGATGCCGAGCTGATCAGCGGTGTGGTCATCGACAAGAAGCGGGTCAACGAAGGAATGCCCAAGAAAGTGACGAAGGCAAAGGTCGCCCTTGTCGCCATGCCCCTTGAGATCACCAAGACGCAGGTCAAGGCCAAGATCAAGATCTCAAGCGCCGAACAGATCACGGCATTCTCCGAGCAGGAGCAGGAAGCCCTTCACAAACTTGCAGATGCTGTCATCAAGAGCGGGGCAAATGTCCTCCTCTGCCAGAAAGGCATCGC
>DUHF01000156.1:0-9000 GCA_013331015.1 Methanoregula sp. | reverse complement strand
CTTGGTACCGCAGACCTTGTTGAGGAAGACACCGAGGGTAATGTGACCCGGATCTCCGGGTGCAAGAACCCCAAGACCACCACCATCCTCCTCCGGGGAACCAGCGACTACCTCCTCGAAGAACTCGAACGTGCCGTGGTTGACGGGACCCGCGTGGTCATGGATGCCATAGAAGACGGCACCTATGTTGTCGGTGGCGGCGCAGTCGAGACCGAGCTTCTCATGAAGATCCGCGACTATGCCCAGACCGTGGGCGGCCGGGTCCAGATCGCCCTTGAAGCCTATGCAGCAGCATTCGAATCGATCCCCCGCACCCTTGCCGAGAACTCGGGCTACAACCCGATCGACAAACTGGTCGAACTCAAGAACGTCCACTCAAAAGGCAAGAAGAATGCAGGCCTGAACGTGTACGAGGGCAAGGTCGTTGATATGCTCGCAGAGGGCGTTATCGAACCCCTGCGGTCCAAGCGCCAGTCAATCCAGAGCGCATCTGAGACCGCCGTCATGCTCATCCGCGTTGATGACATGATGATCACCCAGCAGGGTGGCAGGGGCGCACCGCCCGGGATGTAAATCACCTCCGACACGCATCCCATTTTTTCGTACCATTCCAATTGTTTAAAAAAACACCCCTCGCCAGGGTGAATAAACCGGCATCCCGCTTATGCAAAGAGGCGGTCAGATAACTTTTTAGAGCAAGCAATTAAAAAATACAAAGGCACTATTGCCGAGGTAGTCTAGCCCGGAAAGGCGGTAGCCTCGAAAGCTACTGGCGCTTCGCGCCTCGGGAGTTCAACTCTCCCCCTCGGCGTTCTATCCTGCAATCTCTTCGGAGTTTCTCCGCGATTCTTCCGGATCCCTGCCATTTTCCCCCGGATTTACCGTGTCGTCGCAAGAGTGGGAAAATACGGGATTTTCCTTGCGATTAAGCCAAAATAATTGATTTAAACCACGAATTTCCATTTTGCTCGTTTAACAAAAAATAAATAGATCATATCCATAGTATATGGTATAAGGTACGCAAAATCCTCCAATGGACCTGCGCGTACCAGATTAGTTTGGGGTTGAGCCAGCATGTTCCGTATCAAACAAAACAAACCACCCATTTCACCGGATGCGAAGTCCTTTCGCGCCATACGGCGGCTGAACCTGAACCGGACCTATATGCCGCTCAAGATCGGGGCCGTTGTCGGGTATATCCTGCTCGGGATGCTCTCGGCATCCACTTCGATGTTCGGCATCCTTGTCGGCACGATCCTTCGCATGGTCGGACTCTGATAACACCTTTCTCTTCTTTTCCTCAGTTAACTGTAGGCAAGGATGCCCAGCATTCCATGGAACAGCGCAAGGCAGATCGTTGCTATGGCACACCGGGGGTGCCACGCAAGCGGAATTGTCCGGATTCCGTTCCGGTTCAGGACGGGTATTGCAGCGGTGAGCAGCAGCAGGGCAAGGGTCAGGATACCGAGGTAGACGATAACGGGTTTGCCAAAGATAAGGGTATAGGCTATCTGTCCAACCATACGATCACTCCACGATAACGGTCCCCTGCAGGTCCGTGTGAATCAGATCCTCGTACGCATAGACCCCGGTATTGGGAAAGACCCAGCTCCACCCCTCACCGGGGGATAGGGTCTGTCCTGTGTAAACGCCGATGATTTTGATGCGGTGGGTGGGGTTGTAGAGGGCCGGATCATCGGTTGAGTCCAGGTTCACCCACCGGACTGTTGATCCCCGCTTCACGGTTATCGTTGACGGGATGAACCCTTCCTTTTTGATGGTTATGGTATTGTCGCTCACCGAGGCGGTCGGTTCCCGGGTAGGCATGGCCGTTGCCGGGGGAATTGTTGGGGAAACGGTATCGGTCGCGGGAACCGGTGCCTGCGTCACGTCCGCTGCTGGCTGGGTGCACCCGCAGGTTGCCAGCAGGAGTGCAACAACCAGGAGGATGAGGATCTGTTTCATAGGGTGATCTTGATGGTTTTTCATAAAAAGGTGGTGCACAATACGGGTGGGGAGATCGCCTTCCAAATCCCGCCGTGTGAGTGAGAGCCGCCTCAGTCATCAGCAACTGGAGCCGGAGGCGGTGAGGCGGGAGCGATCATCGTGATCTCCATTTCGGAGATGCACTTTAAGAACAGGTCCAGGTGATAATAATCAGCAGTAACGAGACCGGCAAACAGGTTCTGGGGCAGCACCCGGGCAAACTTCCAGCCATCCGCGGGGGGCAGGGGAAGCGCGGAGGCAATACGGGACCGTTCCATGAGGGGGATGCTCTCAAGGGCTGTACGGACCCGTTCGGCAGCGTCCTCCTTTCCGGCCCGCTGTACCCGAACAACAAAATCATCGTACCGCACCAGTGCCCCGCGTCTTAATTTTTTTGCCAGGATCCGGGAGAGGATGCGGTTGAACCTGCTGCCCTCAAAGGAGAAGATGAGGATCTCCCGGCCGCGGGTGCCTTTTCGTGCGGTAACTGAAAGCCCAAATCTTCCAAGATCCTGCGGCAACTGTAAAAAGAACGTGGTTAGAAGTTCTGCCTCCGGCGCCGGCAGGGGAAGAACGGAACTGCCCCGGGCACAGATTGTGCGGATCTTCCGGCAGACCAGCGGGGAGTATCCCTCATCCGTGCTCCCCGTCCAGAAGGTGCGGGAGGATTCATTACCCCCGGGGACCACGACCACGATGTCGTGGTCGTCGTCGCACTTCACCATCGAGTAACTCCTGCCACCCAGCGTCACCTCACCGTTCTCATGGCTGTTCACGAACCGAGCATCCAGCTTCCCGACCATCTCGCCATCGGGGGTGATCGCCCGGTACTCGCCCCCGCCGAGGATAACCGAGTACAGGTCTTTCCAGTTCGACCGCCCGAACACCCTTTCAGCCTCTGTTCCTGCCATCAGCATCTCGCCATCGGTTGTCAGGTATCCCTCAGCAATAAGGTGACGGATGATCCGGCCCGGATCGGCCGGGTCCATTCCGGCAAACACCGGATAGGAGAGAAGCTCCTGTACCAGCTCGTTTTTTGAGACCCGGCCCTTGCGGTGCAGGGAGAGGAAGAGCTGCTGGAGAAGAACATTATAGGGTCTTTCTGGCGGATGAAGATCCTCAACGCTCTTCTCCATCGCGCACTCGATGATGGCGATGCTGCAGAGCAGTTCACAGGAATTTTTCACGATCCAGACCACGTTTGCCGCCTTTCCGCGCCTTCCGCTCCTGCCCATCCGCTGGAGGAACGAGGAGACCGTGTTGGGCGGGCCAACCTGGACCACCACATCGAGATCCCCGATATCGATCCCCAGCTCAAGCGTGCTGGTACAGATGATACATGCCCCGTCCTGCGAGAGGAACGCTTCCTCGGCAGCTTTCCGGGTTGCCGGGGAAAGGGAGGAATGGTGGATATGCAGGTTCTGCACCCTTCCTGATGCCGCCTGCATGAGCGCCTCTGCCACGCTCCGGCTGTTCACAAAGACCAGCGCCTTTTTGCCGGCAACGGTCCTGATGAGGGCCTCTGAGCGGCCGGCCTCTTCCGGCTCCACGATGAAGCGGAAATGCTTCTCCTTTGGATCGGAAGGGACCAAAACGAGTTCTTCGCCATGCCGCCCGTCCGAAAGCCAGGAGAGTATCCCGGCCGGGTTTCCCATGGTGGCCGAGAGCCCGATCCGCTGGATCTTCCGTTTTGAGAGCCGGTCCATCCGCTCCAGCAGCACCTTCAGGTGCACGCCCCGTTCGGTTTCCACGAATGCGTGGAGTTCATCGACAATGATGTACCGCACCTGGCAGAGATCGGCAGCAAGCGTCTGCTCCTGCAACAGCACTTCGAGCGATTCTGGCGTGATCATCAGGAAGTGCGGGGGTTCACCCTTCCACGAACGGTCGCCTTTTGCCACGTCCCCGTGCCATTTCGTCACCGAGAGCGAGGTGGGGATACAGAACGTCCGGAACCGGTCCTCCTGGTCGTTGATGAGCGCTTTTAAGGGCGAGATATACAGGCAGGTCACGCCCGGCCTGCCGTGTTTGAGGATGTCGTCCATCACCGGAATGAGGGCCGCCTCGGATTTGCCTCCAGCCGTTGGGGCGATGATCAAGGCATCCTTGCCTGCCGCTACTGCCGTATACGCCTTCTCCTGTACCTCGCGGAGCTCGGTCCATTCAAGCCGTTGGGCGAGCACCTGCTGGAGGGACTCGTGCAGGAGGGGAAATACCAAAACCACAGCAATACCGGAAGGAGGATTGTGCCTGAAGCGATAAGGTCTTTTTCGGATCGAGATCTAATGGCCGCAGATAACGGGTATGGAGAGCCGGGGATTTCTGACAACACATAAATATGAAAAATTAAAAAGTATTATCCGGTAAACAATGAGGTCGCACCGGGCATATACACCTGATTCTCTCCAGAGCCCGGGCAACGCATTCTTCTTTAGATAGGGGACCTGCATCCGCCAGGATCCCCCTGTAATGTCGATGCAAGAAGAGTTTACCCGAGGTTTCTTGTATGATTCTCGGAATTCCTGATCTGCAGATCGTGATCGGCTATGGCCTTGCCATCGGGTTAGCCTTAGCCTGCATTGTGTATGGTTTACTGAACTGGAACCGCGAGGGGGAAGAGGATGGCAGTTGACACCCTGACCCTGACCGTCCTTGCCGCGATCTATATTGCTGTGACGTTCTACCTCGGGTATCTCGGATATAAGAAGACGAAGTGTAGTGAGGACTACCTTGTTGCCGGCCGGAGCAGCCACCCGATAATCATCGCGCTCTCTTATGGTGCCACATTCATCTCCACATCAGCCATTGTCGGGTTCGGGGGCGCTGCGGCGAACCTCGGGATGGGCCTTATCTGGCTGACGGTCCTGAATATCGGGATCGGCATCCTCCTTGCGTTCGTGGTCTTCGGGAAGAAGACCCGGGAGATCGGGCAGCGGCTCTCGGCCATCACCTTTCCGGACCTGATGGGCAAGATCTACAAATCCCCGGCCCTGCAGTACATCAGCGGGTTCATCATCATCGTTGGCATGCCCCTGTATACGGCAGCAATTCTGATCGGAGGAGCCCGGTTCATCGAGCCGACTTTCAACATGGAATATACCTCTGCACTCCTGATCTTTGCAGCGATCGTTGCCATCTATGTTTTCTTCGGGGGCCTCATCGCCGTCATGTACACCGATGCCCTCCAGGGAGCAATCATGCTGATCGGGATGAGCTTTTTGATCGTTCTCACGTACGTGTACCTGGGAGGTATCACGGCGGCAAATACCGCGCTCACGAATATGGCAGATATGGTCCCAAAAGCCCTTGCCGACCAGGGAATGACCGGCTGGACATCGATGCCGGAACTCGGCTCGCCCATCTGGTTCACGCTCATCACCACGCTCGTGCTCGGTGTGGGTATCGGGGTTCTCGCCCAGCCCCAGCTCATTGTCCGGTTCATGACCGCAAAGGACGGCAAGTCACTCAACCGGGCAGTCCTTGTCGGAGGCCCGTTCATCCTCATGATGACCGGTGTTGCGTTCACGGTCGGCGCCCTCTCCAATGTCTGGTTCTACCAGCAGGACGGGACCATCGCGATCACGGCTGCGGGCGGGAACGTTGATGCGATCATACCGCTCTTCATCACGCAGGCGATGCCGGACATCTTTGTGGTCATATTCCTCTTAACCCTCCTCTCGGCGGCGATGTCCACCTTGAGCGGGCTCTTCCATGCCATGGGGACTGCCCTTGTCTGCGACATCTGGGGCCGGGGCAGGGAGTGTGCCCTCTCCCTGCGGGCAAACCAGTGCGGCCTGATCGTAATGATCATCGTCAGCCTCGTCATCGCGTTCGTGCTGCCCGGCAGCATCATTGCCCGGGCAACCGCGATGTTCATGGGACTTTGTGCATCCGCATTCCTGCCAGCGTTTGCCGTCGGGGTTTATGCCAGGACCCCATCCACTCGTGCCGCGATCTGGAGCATGGTCTCCGGAACCGCCGTCTGGTTCTTCTGGACTGCCTTTGTCCATGCGGCAGAGGCAAAACCCCTGGGCATCTGCCAGGCCCTTACCGGGCAGGTAACCCTTCTTGGCGCCCCGTGGACGGTCATCGACCCGCTGATCATCGCCCTGCCGGTGTCGGCAGTCATCATGGCAGTCATGCAGCTGCGCTCTGCAAGGGAGCAGGACGGCGCCGTAGAGGTGCCGGCATAATGGACCGGTAAGACCGGGCCACCTCTTTTTTTGCCCGGGTGAATCACCTTTTTTCACCCTCATCAGAGTTTCCAATGGTGACCCCCAGTTTCAATCATACATCTTCAGGCACCCACAAACGACCTGCTCCACAAAGGCGAGGAGACCCCGAGGAGTATGGCCGTGGATGGGGACACCCATGTGAAAAATTTTTAGCAGTAATGGGGGGGTCAAGGGGGCTTGCCCCCGCAGGCTGCCTCCCCCTCTCTTGGGAGAGAGGGGGGTCACTCTCGCTATTCCACAAAAGGACGCTTCGGGAATGATTTCCAAAGAGCGTAATAACGCACAATGATTCAACGAATTGCCGACGGACCCCGTCAGACAACCTGCATAACCCCCTCTTAGAAATCTAAGAAAACGGGTGGACACAGACACCCTCCCCAACAGGAAAATCTCCGGCGTGCCGGGCACCCCATCCCGGGCCGGTGTTCAGCTCCGTCGGCAGGAGGGGGGGGCGACGCTGATGCCACGCCGGTGATGACGACGTAGTACGATAAATTGGCCTCTCGTCTCATCCTGCTACGATCCTCCCGGGGAAGAA
This sequence comes from Methanoregula sp., assembly GCA_013331015.1. Taxonomy (GTDB): domain Archaea; phylum Halobacteriota; class Methanomicrobia; order Methanomicrobiales; family Methanospirillaceae; genus Methanoregula; species Methanoregula sp11803u. Next base: position 2,241 of record DUHF01000156.1, on the reverse strand, counting down.
CAAAATTAGAGCGGGGGGGAGGCGTCGCTGTGCCAGGACAGGATTTCCCATGAAAATCATAAAAAAAAGATGATGGGGGCAAACTGCCCCCAAACCCCCGTTTGCGATGAACGGCCGCCGCCCCGCGGGGCGCCTGTGCGGCGGCTTCAATGAGCGGTATTCTGGTACGGTAATTTTGCCCCGCCATGCCCCGTGAGGGACGCCTCGCGGCGGGGGACCCTCCCTTTGTTCAATACCCCTGATTTTCATCAATTAGGTGTGAACGCTCGTTCATGTTCGTTTCTCCAGAGCAAAGATTTCTGCTCTGTAAAAAAACCACCTTCCGGATGCTTATTACCCCCTTTGCGCCAGCCCAATCCCCAAATGGCCCGGTTATATCCCCATTGACACCACCCCATCCGGATCCATTTCCCGGGAAGTATTTTCACCGGCAAATCAGCTGAAAACCGAACGGCCCCAAGGGCCAGTATTGGGGGGTCAGGGGGGATAATCTGGTCAAGCGGGAGGTGTGATTTTGTATCACCCATCCTGGTTTTGTGGCCAGCCACCTGCGAATTGTCATCGGAGTTCTTCGTTGTCTTGCCGACCCGTGCGGGGATGCCGGATCTTCCTGCGGGTATCATAATTATCCCCACTGACCCCCCCACCCTTCAGCACCGGCCGGCAACCCCGCCCCGTGGCAAGCCAGGCACCGTACACTTCCCGACACGCTGCTGCCTGCTGAACCGCATGCGCAAGGGGAAAAACCCTGAAAAGAAGAAACATTTTTTGTCCTCGCGCACTGAAGAAATAACCATGGAACTCGCACAGCAGAAGTGCACCACGTACAAAGCAGGCTCGCCGCCGCTCACCCGGAAGGAGACAATGGAGCTCCTTGGGCAGGTGCCGGGCTGGTCGCTCAATAATGGTCACGTAACAAAAACCTTCGAAAAGGGGGATGCCAATTCCTGCATCGCATTCTTCAACGAGATCGCCACCCTTGCAACAGAAGAGGGGCATTTTCCCGATATCTGCATGAAGGAATCCCGTCTCGTGGAAGTCTCGCTTTATACCTATCCCGCCGGGGGCTTAACGAAGAACGATTTCATCCTGGCCGCAAAACTCAACGCGATGGGGCATGCCCAATAATCTTCCTTTTGATCAGGCAACCCACTTCCCGGATAAAAAACCTCATTACCTTTTTTGACCAAATACCGGTCAACCATATCCTTCCGGCATCCCTGCATGCCGGCCCGGTTCATGATACCCATGCCCGAACAGACCAGACCCCGTTATGAACCCCTGCAGATCGCCGGCCTTTTCGCAGGACCCGCACTCTTCATCCTGGTCCTTCTCTTCTCACCTGAAAGCCTCTCCTTTCAGGCAGCAGTGGTTGCCGGGGGAACCCTCTGGGTCATTGTCTGGTGGATAACCGAACCCGTCCCCATTGCTGCCACATCCCTGCTCCCTATCATCCTCTTCCCGCTCTTTGGGGCCATGGACACGGGCAATGTCACGGGAGAGTACGGCAACCCGATCATCTTTTTGTTCATCGGGGGGTTTTTCATCGCCATTGCCATCGAGAAGTGGAACCTGCACAGCCGGATTGCCCTTGGCATCGTTCAGGCAATCGGCACGAGCCCGCGGCGGATCATTGGCGGGTTCTTATTCTCAACAGCGTTCCTTTCAGCCTGGATCAGCAATACGGCAACCGCGCTCATGATGCTGCCGGTCGCTGCCGCAGTTACGGCCAAGTTTGCAAGCGAGGGGTATGAGGAAGATTTCCGGACGGCTCTTGTCCTTGCCGTTGCCTACGGGGCATCTATCGGGGGAGTTGCAACGCTGATCGGGTCTCCCCCGAACCTGATACTTGCAGGAATGTACAAGACACTCACCGGACTGGAGATCTCATTTCTCCAGTGGGCCACGTTCGGGATTCCCATCGCCGGTATCATGCTTGCGCTCTGCTGGATATATCTCGTACTATTCGCATTCCCCCAGAAAAAAAGCAGCCTGAGGATCAACCTTGACGAGGAGTTCCGAAACCTTGGCCCGGTCACGGTCGAGGAGAAAAGGGTCCTATCCGTCTTCCTGGTGGTTGCGGCGCTCTGGATCACGCGGACCATCTGGGGCGGGTACGTGCCCATGGTCTCTGACACGACAATCGCGGTCTTCGGGGCGGTGCTGCTCTTCCTCATCCCGGCCGGTGGTGGGGGGCGGCTCCTTGTCTGGGAGGATGCTGTACGCCTGCCATGGAATATC
>DUHF01000230.1 GCA_013331015.1 Methanoregula sp. | reverse complement strand
GCATCTGGAAGAACACCAATGTCCTTGTCACAAGCGAATGTGGCAGCGTCATTGTGAAGGCTATCATCGCTACCCAGTACGTGCCCCCGGGCCTTGCCCACATCCGGCAGGGCGTCTGGGCAAACCAGGTAGTCCCGCCACGGACACAGTCCACCGGCACCCCACAGTACAGCGGGTTCCCGGTAACTATCGAACCAGCCCCAAGTGAGAAACTGAAGACCGCCCTCCAGCTCGTGCAGGGCTCGGTCGGGCTCTGGAAAGGAGGTCAGTGATTATGCCTAAACTTATCAAAGGAGTCGGATGCCCTTACTGTGGTTCATCCTGTGACGACCTTGAAGTACTCGTCTCGGACGACGAGACCAAGGTTCTTGAAGTTCACAATGCCTGCATCATCGGGAACAACCTCTTCCACCACGCGAACGATCCGACCCGCCCGCGACTCCCGCGCCAGCGCCAGCCCGATGGCTCCATGAAGGAGATCCCCTATGAGGAAGCGATTGACTGGATGGCAAAGACCATGCTCGCGGCCAAGAAGCCCCTCATCTACGGCTTTGGCTCCACCAACTGCGAAGGCATGAGCGCCGTCGGCCGTATTGCAGAAAAGTCCGGTGCAGTCCTCGACAACTGTGCAACCATCTGCCACGGCCCCTCGTTCCTTGCAATCTTCGACAACGGTTACCCGAGCTGCACGCTTGGCGAGGCCAAGAACCGTGCCGATGTCGTAGTCTTCTGGGGCTGCAACCCGATGCACGCCCACCCCCGCCACACCTCCCGGTACTCCATCTTCCCCCGCGGGTACTTCACCCAGAAGGGCCAGATGCAGAGGACCGTCCTCAGCATCGACCCGCGTGAGACCGATACCGCGAAACTCGCCGATGTCCACCTGATGCTCGACCAGGGCCACGATTACGAGCTCTTCGATGCATTCAGAACCGTTCTCCGGGGCCACGACATCCCGGAAGTCGTTGCAGGGATTCCCCGGGAAAAGATCAAGGAATCCGTCGAGATCATGAAGAAGGCCAAGTTCTGCATGATCTTCTTCGGCATGGGTTGCACCCACACTGATGGCCGCAACCACAATGTCGATATCGCCATCAGCCTGACCCGGGACCTCAACGAACACACCAAGGCCTCGATCATGGCAATGCGGGGCCACTATAATATTGCCGGCCCCGGCCAGGTCTGGTCCTGGCAGTTCGGGTTCCCGTACTGTATTGACCTCTCCAAAGGTACCCACGCCCACATGAACCCGGGCGAGACGAGCTCGGTCGACCTAGCGATGCGGGACGAAGTGGACTGCTTTGTCAACGTCGGTGCCGATGCCGGTGCCCACTTCCCCATCCAGGCAGTCCAGCACCTCAAGAAGCACCCGTTCATCACCGTTGACCCGAACTTCTGCATGGCCAGCGAGATCGCCGACCTCCACATCCCCGTCCGGATTGCCGGAGTCGATGAACCGGGCGTAGTCTACCGTATGGACAATGTCCCGATCCAGTTCAAGGCAGTACTCAAGGGCCTGCCTGGCGTACCCAGCGACGAGGAACTCTTTGACCGGGTGTACGAGCGTATGTGCGAACTCACCAAGACCGCGCCGGTCTGGCTTGCAGCAAAGGAAGACCGGAAATACCCGCACTCCCCCCAGGTGGTGAGCTGAACATGGCATCAGGAGAAATTATCATCAAGGGCGGATATGTTGTCGACCCGACCCGGAAAATTGACGGCGATGTAAGCGATGTTGCTATCAGGGACGGCAAGATTGTTGACAAGGTCAGCTCTTCTGCCAAAGTCATCGATGCCAAGGGCAAGGTTGTCATGGCAGGAGGCGTGGATGTTCACTCTCACGTAGCCGGACCCAAGGTCAATGTCGGCCGCCTGATGCGCCCCGAAGACAAGCTCCTTTCAGGATTCTGCAGGAGCGGGATGGCACAGAAGAACGGGTACCGGATGGAGTCCGGCTTCTCGATCCCGAGCACCTTCAAGACCGGTTACGACTATGCACGGATGGGCTACGGGTTTGTGATGGAAGCCGCCATGCCCCCGCTCCACTCCCCGCACGTCCATGAAGAGATCCACGACACCCCGATCATTGATGAGGCAGCCCTCCCGGTCTTCGGCAACAACTGGTTTGTCATGGACTACCTCAGGAAGGGCGAGGTAGAGAATACCGCAGCCTACATTGCCTGGCTCCTCAAGGCAACGAAAGGCTATGGTGTCAAGGTCGTCAACCCCGGCGGCACTGCTGCCTGGGGCTGGGGTCTCAACTGCATCAGCCTCGACGATCCCGTCCCGTACTTCGAGACCACCCCCCGGGAGATCATCACCGGTCTCCTCAAGGCGAACGAGTATCTCGGGCTCCCGCATTCGATGCACGTGCACCAGAACGACCTCGGGAACCCCGGCAACTACAAGGTTACGATCGAATCCCTGAAGATCTCGGAAGGGGTCAAGCCCAGGAACAAGTTCGGCCGCGAACAGGTCCTGCACTCCACTCACCTCCAGTTCCACTCCTACAAGGGCGAGAACTGGGGTACCTTTGAGTCCGGTGCAAAGGAAGTCATGGACTACGTGAACAGGAACAAGGCGATCACCATCGATACCGGTAACGTCACCCTTGATGAGACCACGACCATGACTGCTGACGGTCCCTTCGAACACCACCTCCACGGCCTCAACCACCTCAAGTGGGCTAATGTCGATGTCGAGATGGAGACGGCAGCAGGGGTTGTGCCGTACGTCTACGACCCGAACATCAAGGTCTGCAATATCCAGTGGGCAATTGGTCTTGAACTTGCACTCTTCGCCAAGGACATGAACCGGACCTTCATCACCACCGACCACCCGAATGCCGGGCCGTTCACCCGGTATCCCCGTGTCATCAAGTGGCTGATGTCCAGGAAGGCCCGGGAAGCAACTCTGGGATCCTTCAAACACAAGGACAAGGTTATCGAGGCAACGCACCTCCACAGCATCGACCGCGAACTCACCCTCTTCGAGATCGCCCAGATGACCCGTTCCGGCCCGGCAAAATGCCTTGGACTGTCCAACCTCTACGGCGGCCTTGCCCCCGGCATGATCGCTGATGTCGGAGTCTTCGATCTCAACTACAAGAGCATGCCCAGTGACCCGGATAAGATCGAGTCGGCATTCCAGCGGGCAGCCTGCTTCATCAAGTCCGGTGAGATTGTTGTCAAAGACGGCGAAGTCGTCTCCAATGGCCACAAGAAGACTGTCTGGGTCAATGTCAACATGGCCGAGAACCCGCAGGTGAAGCGCGACATCGCCCAGTCCTTTACCAAGGACTACACCGTCCAGCTCGAGAACTACTCGGTCAGGGACTACCTTGCCCCCCACCCGTATGTCATCAATGTTGATGTGGAGGCCTGAGGATCATGGCAACGGTAACGTTAAAACCCACAAAAACCCCCGAGATCATGCTCGAAGGCTACAGCATCACACCCGACGCATTCGCGGGAAAGACTCCCGCCCAGATTGCCGCGCTCCCGGCCCACGAGGGGAAGATCCATGTCACTCTTGGTGACTTCTTTGCGGTCACGGGAGAGTCCGGTGCAACTGCAGCAGACACCAATATCCTAATCGCCGGCGACTGCAGCCGCGTGAAGTACATCGGCTCCAAAATGACCGCCGGTACCGTCACCCTCAACGGCAATGCTGACATGTACGTTGGCGGCTGGATGAAAGGCGGAAAGATCCATGTCAAAGGAAACGTAGACTCGTTCTGCGGGATCCAGATGGAAGGCGGCGAGCTCCTCGTTGACGGCAATGCCGGCAACCATGTCGGCTGCGCCTACCGTGGCGACTGGAGAGGTATGAAGGGCGGCACGATCCGGATCAGGGGAAGTGCCGGTAACGATATCGGGACCTTCATGCTCGGAGGCACCATCATCATCGAGAAGGACGCCTTCATCCACGTTTCGACCCATGCCGAGGGCGGCACCGTCATCATCAAGGGTGATGTCGAAGGCCGTGTCGGTGGCCAGATGGTCAAGGGCGACATGTACGTGCTTGGCAAGATCAAGTTCATGATGCCCGGCTACCAGAAAGTCGGGACCATTGAGAAAGAAGTCGACGGGGTTACTGCAACGTTCGACCACTATATCGGCGACCTTGGCGAGCGCCACGGGAAGAGCAGGGGCCAGATTGTGTACGCGAACCTGTACCTGAAAGCAGCGGCGTAAATCCCGGGCCATCACACATATATGGCTGAATTCAGCCACCATTTTTTTACACAAAAACAATGACACCGGGACAATATCATTCCTGAAGGTGAGATTATGAAAGAAATTGGAAAACAATTCATCCAAGGGACCCGGTACCCGGATTATTCCACGGTCGATCTCGTCCTCCGGGTTCCCGAACCCCCGCACGAGCTCCCGGTCCAAAAAGATCAGCTGGTCATCAAACTCCCGAGCCCGAAGAAGTTCAAAGTGCCGGACATCCCGGTCAGGCAAGCCATCGAGAGATGGGAACCGGTAGGATTCTTCTCCCGGTCGTCAATGACCTTAAAAGAACTCTCGTACCTGCTCTGGTGTTCCCAGGGGTTCAAAAAGATGGTAGCAGAGTCCATCCAGGTCCGCAATGTACCGTCAGGAGGTTCCCGCTATCCGCTGGAGACCTACTTTGTTGCAAGCGATGTTGAAGGTCTTGAGGCCGGCCTGTACCGGTACCTCCCGATGTCCAACCGTATTGTTGCCGAGCGTATTGATTCGGGTCTGATCCTGGAGATGAGCACGGCGAGCATGAATTTCAAGATCATGACCCGGGCCGCGGTCACCTTCATCTGGGTGGCCGTTCCTTACCGCTCAACTTGGGCACTCGGGAACCGGGGCTACCGGAGTGTCCTCATTGAAGCGGGGCATACCTGCCAGAACCTCGTCCTTGCTGCAGCAAATATTGGTTATGAGGTATTTCCCACCGACATGTTCCATGACGACCTGATAGTCAAACTCGCGAATCTGGATCCGGAAACCCAGTGGCCGGTATACCTTGGTGCTGTAGGAAAAGTTGAGCGGAACGTTACGATTGCATAGGAAAAAATCCCCAACACCATTTCACCGCGAACCAAACGAATTGTTTATGGATGAATACGACGATAAATACTTTTGAGTTTACTTGGTGCAGGAGTTAATTTTTTTTATACATCGAGGGGTAACAAAGACAGGGCCGATTATGGATGATCATTCGAACCGGAGTCCCCCAGCATGGTGAAACGCTACCTTGAGCTACGCTCCTTTGACGAAGCAATTGACCTGCTCAAAAAAACATTTCCACGGCCGGAAAAAACTGAGAAAGTTCCGGTAATGCAGGCCGCAGGGAGGATCGTGGTATCACCGGTTTATGCAAAATATTCTGTGCCGGAAGTGAACCTCGCTGCCATGGACGGAATTGCTGTCCGCAGCCGTGACACGGTCGGGGCAATCGATGCCAACCCCATTACCATTGATCACTTCTCACGGGTCAATACCGGTAACATCGTACCTCCGGAATTTGACGCGGTCATCATGATCGAGGATGTCTGGGAGGCAGGAAATGACTTCCAGATCCGTAAATCCGCAACACCCCGCCAGCATATCCGCCCTGCAGGGGAAGATATCCGGGAGAGCAGGCTGGTTCTGCCCAAAGGGCACCTGATCCGGCCGTTTGATATCGGTGCACTGGTCACGTACGGGATTACCACGGTTGAAGTCCTTACAGTGAACGTGGGGATCATCCCTACGGGCAGTGAACTCGTGCCACTCGGAGCCCGTCCGGCACCAGGGCAGGTTGTTGAGAGCAACACCATCATGGCCCAGGTCTACCTCTCCCAGATGGGTGCCCATTGTACCCGGTACCCGATCGTTCCGGATGATCCTGACCTTATCCGGGATACCCTGCGCCTTGCGGTGAAGGAGAATGACCTTGTCCTCATCTCAGCCGGTTCATCTGCCGGGACCCGGGATTTCACCGAGAGCGTGATCCGTTCGCTGGGCGAACTGATCTTTCATGGTGTTGCCGTCAAACCCGGTAAGCCGGCGATGCTGGGGCGGGTCAACGATACACCGGTCCTCGGGCTGCCGGGATATCCCCTCGCGGCACAGACCGTGCTCCGGGAATTTGCCGCACCGCTGCTTGAGTCATGGGGTTTTGCACCCGCCCCACGATATCCTGTCACCGTGCGACTGGCCCAGCCGCTGGTCTCCGATCTCGGGTTTGACGAGTTCATTCCGGTCTTTGTCGGCCGGATCGGGGATAGCATCATTGGTGCAGCGCACGGTAAAGGGGCTGCCGTCCAGATGGCAACGGTCAAGGCCAACGGGTACACCCACATACCGGCCTCAATCGAAGGATATGAAGGGGGAACCGCCATTGAGGTGTTCCTGACTACCGATCCGGGCAGTGTTGAACGAACCATTATTCTGACCGGGACCCTTGATCCGGCACTGGAAGAGCTGGCCTCCCTTGCTCAAAACGAGGGCCTCTTCATCCATGCGACGAATCCCGGCAATATCTCCGGGCTCCGTGCACTCACCAGAAACGCCTGCCATGCAGCCCCGCTCAGCCTGCCCGCCCACTCCCTGCATTTGTCGTACGAGCCACTCATCTCATACAATGAAAATCCCGACCTTGCCTTCATCCATCTCGCGACCATGGAGCTTGGGATTGTTTCCCGCGACGGGTTGGATACGGGCGATCTCCCGCATGCCCGTTTCATCAACACCCGGAAAGGGACTCCGTCACGGTCAATCCTTGATGATTTACTAAAAAGGGAAGGGATCAATCCGGCACAGGTGGATGGATATCTGCAGGAAGTGCACGGTCCCCAGGCGGTTGCAGCCGCAATCCTGAACGGTTTTGCCGATGCCGGTATGTGTACCTCCGGGATAGCTACCGCAGAAGGGCTCCGGTTTGTCCCGGTTGCAAGTGAGGATTACGAGCTTGTGGTGCAAAAGGAGATGCTCAACGATCCAAGGATCAGCACGCTGGTATCGCTCATAAAATCCCCCCGGTTCTATGCAATCCTCCAGAAGAAAGGCGGGTATGACCTGACCCTCACCGGAACCATCCGGGAACTGGATTATAAAAAGAACGTTTCTGCTCTCTTGCCGGGGAACCTTCTGGAAAGATAATCGTATCCTTGTTTTTCGGACTGGTTTTTTTTAAATCGGAAAAACCCCAAAAGATCGTCAGAGTCTGAATAGAGCGGGGGGGCGCACCGGTATTGAGCACAGGATGACTGCCAATACCTGGGCCATCACGCACGGGGTTGCCGGGCCATATGGGTTTATCGCCGTATATCCTGCTCTGCCATTCAGATATGCCATGCAATAGATACTGGCAAAAATTCATTATACTGCCAAAAGGACTCTTTGTCAACCCCAGACGGGGAGGATGAGAAAACTATGCAGAATATCGTTGCAGCCCTCGCAAAAAAGGAAAATCTTGAACGGTGGAAAAACGTCGTGGATCTTGAAAAGTTCGGACAACCGGCTTCCGAGTTCCTCGTGCAGGCACTTGCCGATGAAGACCGCTGGGTCCGGTACCTTGCAGCAGATGCACTGGCAAATATCGGTGCCACCAATTCAGTAGAATCCATAATAGCGCTCCTGAGAGATCCTGAACAGGATGTCCGGTTCGCAGCAGCATCGGCACTCGGAAAACTTGGCGACCCTAAGGCGATCAAGAGCCTGCAGGAAGTACTCAAACGCGACAACGGTTACGTAAAGATCGCAGCCGAAGAAGCACTGATAAAGATCTCTCCTGACACGTTCGGGGTGAGCACGTAACAGACTCTATCACGAAAAAATTCAATATCACACCTAAAATACCAGATCGGCAATCTTCTTTTTGAGGTTACAGGCAGGCCTGCTTCTCAACCTCCCGCTGGGGCAACAGTACAATCGGGTACCCTGCCCGGCGGGATTTTTCCTGTATCCCCCAAAATTGCGACAGTACAGGGTATGAAGTCTGGTGAATACCCCCTCTATCTGCGATGAAGAACCTGCTGGTTGAACATCCTGCTGACTTCGTACTTTTTTCGTTCCGCAATGTTCTGGGCGATCGTTGAGATCCCGATTATCTGGCCTTCGTCATTCCGTATTGGGGAGAGGGTTACACAGACCTCAATCCGTGACCCGTCTTTTTTCAGCCGGAACGTATCAAACCGGTCGATGGTCTCTCCGTTTCCCACCCTCTTTAAGAAGAGCGCGAGCTGTTCGCGCAGTTCGGGCGGCACAATCAGGTCAATGGATTTTCCGGTAACCTCTTCTGCAAGATAACCGTAATACCGTTCCGCAGCCTTATTCCAGCTCATGATGGTGCCATCAAGCGATTTCCCGATAATGGCGTCATTGGAAGAATTTACAATCGATTCAAGGACCGAGCGGAGCCGGTTGGATTCCCTCTTATCAAGGAGGTCCTGGTAAACGACAAACACTTCACCGTCTGGCAGGGGAACTGGATGGATCTCAACCTGGCGGACGATCCCGTCTTTACCGGTGATGGGAAATGTATGATGAGGCTCATCCCCGGCACATTCGAGCACCTGTTTCCAGATCCGGATTAAGTTTTTTGTTCGGGAACTGGTCCGGAATGCTGCTGAGAGCCAGTCTTTCTCGGTGGGAATATCTTTGAGGGTATATCCAAAGTGTTCTTCGAATTTTTTATTCAGGTACCGGAAATTTTGTGAACCATCAATAACCGAGAGGGGAATTGGGGAGAGATCGGCTATCCTGCGGAAACGTTCTTCACTCTCGTGAACCGGGAAGGATTGCCCGGGCATACCCGTGCCAGCGGAAGCATGAGAGGGTAATGATCCGGAAATTTTGCCTGATGCCACATTTTTTCCCTGTTCCCGCTCGAGGTTCGCTATCTGCTGGTGCAGGCTCTGGTTCTCGGCCGCAAGACGATTATGGGCTTCCTGCAATTCCGTGTTTTTCCTGAGCGCATGCTCATAGGTTGAGAGAAGGATTGCGGGAGTCTGGAAATGACTTGCCGGGATGTGATGCGTCTTGCCCTCAAGGGATACTTCAAGCGTGGGCTCAGTCCCCTCATAATCCGGATGAGCCGGGGACTGCAGGGTGCTGGTAATCCGGGAAATAACGTGTTCGGGTTCAAAGGGTTTGATGATGATATTATTTGCTCCGGCTTCAAGGCCTTTTATCAGATCTGCCGGGTCGAAGAGCTGCGTAACCAGGATGACCGGGATGTGGGATAAGTCCTTATTCCGTTTGATGGCGCGACAGAGGTCATAACCGTCCATCTCCGGCATAATGATGTCGGTCAGGATAATCTTCGGCTGCCTGAGTTTGATCTTTTCCAAAGCTTCGCTCCCATCCGCAGCAATCTCAACAGGGTACCCTTCACTTTCAAGAATGTGCTGGAGATATTCCGCCTGGGTCCGGCTGTCCTCAACGATGAGGACAGGGACTCCGCTGTTCTGGTTTTGTGTTGTCATGAAAGCACCATTCGTATCATGCAGTTATGTCGGGCGTGATTGACTCGTGAGCCTCCGGTACAGGTCAATGGGGTTGTTTGAAGAGTTCACAATGGTAGCAAGTACAGACTGGAGTCGTTTTGCTTCCTGTTTCTGGGTAAGATCTTCGTATACCACGAACTTCTCACCAGAGTTAAGAGTAGCTTCAAAAAAGTTGATCTGCCGGACGGTCCCGTCTTTGCAGGTGACCAGTCGTACACAGGGGCTCATCTCGCGGGCCAGCGGATAGCCGGCATCATCATTTTGTGCCGGAAGAACCTCCATGGGTTCATACAATTCAGGAAATGCAAGGGAGTACCAGTCTCTTTCCGTAGGAATATCTGCAAGGGAGTACCCGAAGAGTTCAGAAAATTTTTCGTTGAGGTACAGGAAGTTGCCGGCATCATCGACAATAGAGATAGGGAACGGGGAGTGATCCGTGATCATGCGGAACCGCTCTTCACTCTCGCGGATCTGCTGTGCCTGCTGCCGTTCAGTGTTGATATCGCGCCCAACGGACTGGCATTCGATCAGGGCACCCGCATGGTCAAAGATCCCCCGCGTATTCCATTGGTACCAGTGGTAGGTCCCATCTTTATCAAGGAGCCGGATATCTGAGGAGATGGTCGGCGTGCTGGGGGTGAGGCAGGTGATCTTTTGCTTTGATTGGGGGATGTCATCAGGGTGGGTATAGGACAGGATATTCTCTCCCGAAAGGGAATCGCCGGGTACGCCAATAAACCGGCTCAGTGACTCATTGATGAAGGTGATCTCCCCTCCCGGCCGCCACCGGCAGATGATATCGGTCTGGTCCTGTACAATGGCACGATACCGCATCTCTGAGATCATCAGTGACTCTGCAAACTGGATCTGTTTTGTTATGTCTTCTCCGATGATCGTCACACCCTCCTCCATATTGTCAAATACCGTCGGGATCAGGCGCATCCGGTAATGCCGCTCCAGATTATCCAGGGTTATGCAAAACTCCCGCTGGATCTCCCCCTTTGCCTGGATCTCATCAAAAATCTCGGGAATGGAGAGACGGGCAATGAGCGGGGAGGAGATATCCCTGATTTGGTTTCCGAGGAGATTCTGGCGGGAAATCCCAAGAACACTGATTGCATTTTCATTGGCATCGAGCACCTGCATCTTGTTATTGATGAGGAGGATGATGTCAGCGGAAAATTTCAGCATCGCTGACAGGGGCATTTTATGGGAGAAGGTGTACACCTTTGCCGG
>DUHF01000178.1 GCA_013331015.1 Methanoregula sp. | reverse complement strand
CGCTCATGAAGGAGTACGTGCTCGACGAGCCACTGACCGGCGAATTCCTGGGATTTCTGGAGAAGTTCGGGACGGTCCGGTCCCTCGTGCAGCTGAAAAAACCCTACTTCTCGTTTGAAAAAGAGCACTTCATCTCCATCAAGGGGTTTGTCGGGGATTGCAATGTCGAGGTGCGGTACAAAAAAGAGTTCCAGGACCTTGTCTCGGACTACTTTCACCTCCTGTTGTTTTACGAGCGCGAGGGTGAGGGCGGGATCCGGAAACTGAAAGGGATTGAGGAATCAATCCGGGAAAAGATGAGGGTCCGAAGTGGACCCTCCGACGGTAAGAGCAGATGAACCCGTCACGCCACGTTTTTGAGGATCTTGCCGGTGATTATGACCGGTGGTTCGATGAGAATGTGGCGGTTTATGGAGCACAGGTCCGATTGCTCAGGGGCGCAGTGCCGCTTTCCGGCTGCGGTCTTGAAGTGGGCGTTGGATCCGGACGCTTCGCGGGACCGCTTGGCATCCGGCATGGTATCGACCCGTCCCGCAATCTTTTGGAAATCGCCAGGATCCGTGGTACCGATGTTGTGCTGGGCGAAGGCGAGCACCTGCCGTACCGTGCAGGTTCTGTGGATTACATCCTGATGATGACCGTCATCTGTTTTGCCGGTGATGTGGATGCACTTTTCCGTGAGGCCGGCCGCGTCCTCATGCCCGGCGGGGTTCTTGTCATTGGTTTTATCGAGCGGGGCGGGGAGATAGAGAATCATTACCGGAACGAGAAGACGAAAGGCCGGTTCCTCCGGTATGCCCGGTACTGGTCCGCGGATGAGATTACCCGGCTCCTCGAGGACGCGGGATTTGCGGCAGTCGCAGTCAGCCGGAGGTCGGGTGGATTCTGCGTGATGACCGGAACAAAAGACCGGGGCTGACCTTGATGAAGAGGCAGCATCTGCTGCATTTTTCCCTCGCGGTCAGTCGCGAGAACTTCCCCTGCGGGCGGACCGCCCGGGGGTTTTCCGGGTCTTCTGCATGCCATGCTGGGGACTGTCCGGCACCCGGCCGGCAATCTCGGCAAGCGATTCGGGCAGGAGCCGGCCCTTCTTGCCGATCACGTCCGCGGAATGGAGCATGAGTACCCGGCTCGTCATCACATAACTTTCGCTGAAGAGATCGAGGCCGCCGGTCTCAAAATCATCGATTGCGAGCGGCAGGCACGGTGCATTGTTGGGCGCCTTGCTGCTCACCGGGCAGACCCGGATCGTACCCGGCTCTCCGGTCCGGATCACGACCACCGGCCGGGTCTTCGCGGCCGTCCGGTCGTCCAGCGCTACCGTGGCCAGCAGGACATCGCCTGCCACATACTGCCCCATGCCGGTAGTATCCGGCGTAAACTGACATAAGGGATTGGATCGCCCCGGACCGATCCTTCCGGGGACCAGTACTCAAATAAGCCCGCAGCGGGCTCCGTTTGCCAAATAGACGATTCGCATTTCCGGCTGGAGTGGATCGGGTGTCCACGCCCATGGAAAATCGGACGAAATGGGGTTTATTTTGAAAACAAAACGATTTAACCCCATTCTAACCTGCTAAATAGCGGGCCTGCAGCAGCCCCTGATTTTCCACAGGTTTCGGGACGTGGAAAAATAACCGCTGTCCAAAGGCCGCTATGACCGTTTTAGAGGGGGTCACGAGTTTACGATGGTGAATCCCTCTGCGGGAAGGGTTCTTAATACAAAAAAGACAACGTGAAGATCGATGACACGCTGCGACCACTGCGGCAGTGAGTGCACGCTCCCCTTCACCTGCCAGCACTGCGGGGGAAAGTTCTGCGCCGCCTGCCGGCTCCCGCCCAACCATGACTGCACGGGTATCAGCAGCTGGAATGCCAAACCGCGGCCTGCGGTTGGGGCTGGTTACGCCCGTGGTGGCGGAGTGAGCGCGACCGGTGGGATCGCAACGGAACCCCGGCTCAGGGGTACGAAGAAGACGGCAACGGACATCCCCTACCTGAAGATCATGGCTGTCATCATCGTTCTGGTCCTGCTCGGGCTCGCGTGGCTGGCACTCACCGGGTACTGATCACCGGAAAGGAACATGCCGTCCCTTGAAAAGAAAAAGAAGAATTTCGTTAGTTCGCTGCTGCCTTCTGGAGCAGGATACGGCCCTTGGATGTGAGCCTGAGAACGATCTCGCTCGATGACTTGCCCCCGTCAAGGGTGCGGTTGGAGAGCATGACCCGGATTGCAGAGCGTATGCCGCTCTCTCCGTGGTCCGGGAGGAGCTGCTGGACTACGTGGCCGATATGGCAGCCCTGCTTCTCGCTGACTGCCTGGAGAATATGAATATGGATGGGGTCGGGCACGAAGACCTCGGGGGTTTTAAACGATATAGCTTCCATCTTAGGTTACCTCATTGGATGAATACCCGGTCTGTTGCTACCTGATGGGGATAACAATGACCGGGATTCTATATACTAATTGGACGTACGACATGAAGTAACCATGCCATATAATACCCGGCAGATTGTTCCGCTCAGGTCAGCGACAGGGTTCATCTGCTAGCGGTTCCAGAACTAATACCGGAATCCCCGTATGCGCCCCTTGTATCTTCTCATCATCGCTGCTATCTTCGGTGCGATCCTCATCCTTTCTGCTGCAATAGTCCTGACGAGCCCGGTCCTTACCGCCGCAGCCATGCAGGCCGCCTCCCCGGGAACGGTGCAGTATGGCCCTGACGCCCCGCTTCCCCCTCCCCGCTACACTACCGGTATTGATTTTGACTCCCTGCAATCCAGTGCTCACCTCACGGTCCTTCCGCTGAAAAGCTACCGGCAGCAGGTGACCAACTACAGCTGCGGGGCAGTTGCTGCCATGACCGTGATGTCGTATTACGGGATGCCGGTCCCCAACACCGATGCTGAAGAGGACCGGGTCGCGCACGAGATATACCCTGATGTTTCCGAGAAGACCGGTGTGAACCCTGAGCAGCTGGCCTCGTGGCTTGCCCGGCAGGGAATGAACGCAACGTGGAAGACGGGCGGGAGCCGGACGATGCTGCGCGAGAACCTGAAAAACGGGATCCCCACGATGGTGGAATGGATCGACTGGGGGGGTCACTGGGTTGTGGTTGTCGGGTACGATGATCGGGGTACGGAGACCCCCTGGGACGACATCATCATCTTTGCCGATTCCGTGGACTGCCATGATGACCGGGTGGACGGGATCACGTACTTCAACTACGGCAGGTTCGATGCCATGTGGTTCGATGCCCATTACTTCCCGGAGAATATGCGGGACCGGGCCTATGTCATCGCGGTACCCGGCACCGCCCCGCTTCCGGCCTGAATAAGGGATGAGTTTTTCTGTCGATGCCGCACATAATCGAATCAGGGGGGATGCCATGAAGATCACCCGCCTGTATTCCGGAACCGACAACCAGTCGCATTTCGAGGATATCGAGGTTCCTTTCGAGAGCCGTGAGGACTTTGGCCTCTTCACGCTCCCCGATCCGGCAAAAGCGGTCTTCTTCCGCGAGATCCCGCCCGGCTGGACGTACGGGTGGCACAACGTGGTCTGCCGTGAGTACGTGGTCATGCTCGAAGGTGAGGCTGAGATCGAGGTCGGGAGCGGGGAAAAACGGGTGTTCCGGAAGGGTGATGTTTTGCTTGCCGAGGACCTGACCGGGCAGGGGCACCGGACCAGGGTTTTGGGGAAACGGGTATGGCGGCAGATGTTTGTCACCCTGCCCGAATGATCTCCTCACCGATACCCTTTTCATTGACGCATGCTCATGAGAGGATAGGGAGTCGGTAAGTGAAAGACGATTCGGGGATAAGTGAGGTATTCGATCAGACCCTGCTCCTCGCTCTTGTTGTTATCACCGCAGGGCTGGTCGGGGTCATGGCGTTCGGGTTTGTGATGCCTTTTGAGAAGACGGCGTACGTGGTGCCCCGGTTCGCGGTTGCGGACGTTGAGGGAAAGACCGTCATCACCGCGTTCAGCCGCGGCGGCGATCCGCTCTACTTCAACACAACCCCCTTAGCGAACTACAAGGCCGCCTTTTACGTGGATACGTCTGCGGGCAACTTCCGGGTAGTCCCGGTTGCCGGGCTCGAGGTCTTCCGTCCCGGCGACATGGTCTACCTGTTCTACACCGGCACGGGGTTCTATGCTGTTGATCATCCCCCGGCCGGGGGCTCTGTTGTGACCCTCCCGCCCGGGCGCGTGACGGTCCGGCTTGTGGATGTCTCCTCCGGCGTCCTGATCGCGCAGGAGACGGTGGTGGAGGGGCCGGTGGTGACGGGAGTCACGACCGCGACGCCCGCACCAACCGGAACGCCCACTGCCACGGTGACACCGACCCCGACAGCCACCGCAACAACAGTGACAACAACAACCGCGACCGCCACACCAACGGCAACGGCGACCACGCCTCCTGCGTATTTCACCATCTCCGTCTCGTGGTCCCCGAAAGGGAGCGGCGGGAACCCGACGGGCTCGATCACGCCGCCGGGAGTGAACGATGCAACCGTGACGGTGGCAAACGGCGGGAGCCAGACCTTCACCATCACGCCAGCGGCCGGGTATCGTGTCCGGTCGATATCGCTCGACGGGTCGCAGGTTGGCGGGCCGGGGTCAGTCGGCCAGACACTGACCTATACCCTGACGAATGTGCAGGCCAACCATAGTCTGACAGTGATGTTCGGGAACTGATAGGGAACAGGCCAGCCGGGCGAGCTGCGTTTCCTGAACCGGAACCCCAGCACGGGATGAAAACAACATCTTGGCCGGGTAATGCGGTGGATACGGCCGTTGCTATTGGCATGGACCGGGACAAAACTCTAAAAATCCCCGCGCACTTTTTTTGTTGTGTTTTCCGCCACCGTGACTTTTGCGACCACAAACCATTCAACCGAACATAAGAAAATCCGGGTACTGCATGTCCGTTCCTAGAGAATTCTGCGGGGCCGGCCGGCCATGACCCGCGGGAAGAAACCGGAGGGAATGATAGCGGAGGCAAAAGTGTTTGCAGAGCGGATGGGCTACCGCTGGACTGATAACCCGCACGCGGATCTTGCATACGATTTCGAGATCTTCAAGAGGAAGTCGGTCCGGCTCGTGAAAATCCGCCAGACACGGTACCAGATCGATCGGGAGGCGTTTTACGAAGATCTTTTCTTGGAGGAGATCCGGGGGTTACGCGAACTCCCGTTCCCTGAATTCATGCTGCGCGAGCTCTGGCTCCGCACGAGAGCGGAGCGGGCATGGCGCCGGTTGATTGTGCACGATTTTGGTGTCAGCGAGATCGGGTGGTCGGAGCCGGATAACTACACGAACCCGTATGCCCGGTGACTTCCCCCCCCTCCCCGAAGGCACCTCTGTTCCAGGACCCCTTCCACGACATACCCTTTTTTGTAATCCATTCTCCGACGGAGGCTCGTACGTCCGGCCCGGCCCGGAAAAAGTTCCAGTGGAAACGGTGTTGACGCCCGACAAAATTCTTCCGATAAATCGACATTTTCAAAAAATATCCGTTTAAATCGGGAATAGATCGGCCTATTTAGCGGCGTTTCCCGGGTGTGGAAAAATGGCCTGTGTCCCGGCAGGTTTTCCGGATTTTCCGCAAAGCCTGTGGCCGCTATGGCCCTGCAACGCGATCTCCG
>DUHF01000158.1 GCA_013331015.1 Methanoregula sp. | reverse complement strand
GAGAGAAGGGAGGAGATCATCTCTGAAATAAAGCATTATTTTTTAACGGAGCGGGAAGAGGAGGTAGGCGATTTGGCTGCGGGATTGATCCTGGATTTTATCATGGAAAAGATCGCACCGGAATTTTACAACCAGGGTGTTTTTGATTCACACCAATACATGAGAGATGCGGCAGACGATCTCTTTGCACTCCAGAAATAACCATGCAGTTTTCTCACCGGGATACTTCAGGAAAATCTTTTTTTAGGGCTCGGGCATGCGTCTGTTCTCTTGAGGTTTCATGTCGACAGGGATCGTGGTGGAGGGGTCCCCTTGCTGACAGAGATCAAGGGTGGGGTGATGAGGAAAAAGGACGATGAACAGGATGACTCAGTAACCGGGTCTGTCGTAGCACACCCACCGACCCCAGAAATCGACCTGGCAATACATCCCGTTCGCCGGGGGGTTGAGGCCTGCGGCGGTCTGGGCCGGAAGGACCGCAGTGAAATATACGGCGAGCGCGATGAGTGTGCCAATGACTGCCAGCGCAACAAAGATGGTCACGAGTTTCTTCATTGCATCCGATGATTGAGATTCTGCCATGGTTTATTATGCTCCCCGGTTTCCTGCAGCATCACAGGAATTTTAGTACGGTGTTTCTCTCAATAATATATAAAGCGCTCCTGAACCTGAATCGCCAATGATTGCAGCCGGTAACTTTGCTATCTTCTCTTCCCGGAGGGGACGGATTCCGTTGAGCAGAGCAGTTGTGCATCCGCTGTGGATGCGGGCGGTCTTCTGTGTTTGGCTTACGTCACTATCTATCTGGATTGGCTGCTTTGGATCAGGATGGTTGCGTGGGTGGGCACCCCGGCGCCGGCAGGGGAGTCGGGGCCCCGGGCTCGCAGGATCACAGAGGGGGAGGTACCCCCCCACCCCCCTGCCGTTAATTTTTCCGGAGGGGGGAACCCCCCTCCGGGTTTTGGGGAAAAATCCGTTGCTACTCATCTGCGGGAAGCTCCTGGCCGCAGCATGTCCGGCGGAAAATTTCTTGCGGCTCATCCTGTGCGGCCGTAAAAACCGGAGTCTTACTCATAGTCGGGTAGGGGGGGTAGGGGGTATCTCCCCCCCCAGATTATTTTTGGGAGGGGGGGGACCCCCCCTATGGTTCTCGTGAGGAAGGTTGCAGGCCGCATTGCCCAAAAACTGTTATTCATCGCAGGTTCCGGCAAAAAATTACGTACGATGAGTCCCGGCCGGGTTCAGGGGCGGGGAGCAGCTACGGAAAAACCTGATCCCCGATGCAGGATATTGCATTGCCTCGTTCACGGTGAGGAGCAAAGCCACCCGTGCGGTAAAGACCGGGGTTATAGCGTTTCTTTTAGTTCCTGTAACTCATCCCCAAGAAGTTTCGATCCGGTGACTGCAAGTGCCACCAGTACCGGGCCGACAATGAATCCCACGATGCCGGTGAACGGTACCCCGGCAAAGATACCGATCATCATCATGACCGGGGGAATTGCCACCCGTTTTCCCATCATCACCGGCCGGTAATAAAAATCGATCCACCCGCTCAGCAGGGGATACCCGATGAGCAGCGTAACGATCGCATTAGTGGTATTCCCGATGCTCAAAAAATAGAGCGCAAAGAAGAGGATCATGATCTGCGCCCCGATAAGCGGGATGAGCATGGCAAGGCCGACCAGTGTTGCAAAGAGGAGCGGGTCATCAACCCCGAGGAGGAGGAAGAATGGTATTGCGAGAAGAAAAGAAATTATCGCAGCGGATATCTGGACGATAATCAGGGCATAAATCGTGTTTGCCGTTATCTCGGCCATCTTCTCAACCGCAATAACCAGTCTTGCCGAAAGGCTCCGCATCAGGGTTTGCCAAATCTCTTCGCCGTAATACAGCAGCATCGAGAGGGAGAGGAAGAAGATGATGATCGAGATTAACGATTGCATCACGTTACTGGTCAGGGAAAGAAGCGATTGGAGGAGTAACTGGACCATAGTCTCGGGCATATCGGAGAACTGTGCATCCGAAAGTGTCGGGAGGACCGAGGCGAGACCGGTATTGGTAAACCCGTGTACCAGCGATGCAACCATGATCCCGATCCGATCGATATTGCCATACAGGATACTGGCCGACACCATGAGAACCAGCAGGATGACGAGGAGCACCCAGACCGTAATGAACGTGACCGAAACGGATGGTTTTACCCGTGCTGAAATCTTCTTATGCAATGGCATAAGGGCAACTGCTATCGCCGCTGACCAGATCACCACGGTCACAAGGGGCCAGAATACGACAATACAGAGAAGGTAAACCGTGCCAACAAGGAGAAGGAGTGCCCGGTTATCACCTGGTTTGTTCTGGTCCATAACGATCCTATCCTTGTATGGCAGAATGGGTGATCCACCCGTTTTTTGTGTGTCTCTCTTTACCGGCCCGGGGAAAAAGGTGGATTTGGGAAAAAGGGGGTCACGCTTGCGGCCCCAGCGTTTCCCTGCAGATGGTATCCCCCGGAACCGGGTTACAGGATAAATGCCACGATGGCGATGATCACGAAGATTATCACCAGCCATTTGGCAATTTCCATGGAAAAGCCCGCTATGCCCCGTGCGCCGAGTACAAAGGCAACCAGTGCAAGCACGAGGAAGAGGACGGCCAGTTCAATGAGCATTTTTTCCTCCCTTACTTCTTCTTCATTCGTGATCCGGTCTGGTGGGCTGCTATTTTCGCATCGGCAACCGCCTTGTGCGTACCGATCTGGATCTCATCGGAAATTTCCTGTGCCTTCTTTCCGGCATCCTTGAGCGCATTGTGGGCGGCGACACTGGCATCATCATATGCGGCATGTGCAGTAACCCGGGCGTCATCAACGGCTTTATGAGCCTTAACTTTCATGTTATCAGTCATTGGGGGTTTTCAACTCCTCTCCCTGACAGGCATCTGTCATCAGACGACAAAAATTTCCTGTACCCTATCAGAGTAAGCCACCATGGGGCAGTTTTCTCTTTAAATCTTACCGGCAGTTGCAAATTTTGCACTGAAAACCCGCCGGCCTGAGTATGGACGTTAGGGGATGGTCATTGCCGGTTTGTGGATTCATGACCCTGGGTGTGCCCGTCATGGCAGCCTTATGGGATGACAACCTGAACGTACGTCATGATGTTTTCTCCCCCGTGATCTGTCGGGCATTCATCAACCCGGACCCTTGGGACCCTCTTCTTTGCAAGGGGGAGATTTGATCTCCCGCCAGGGCAGGAAATTATGGATTATTTCCGGCCCGGGTTCTCTACCCCTTGTGCACCCGGGTCCGGTGATCTCTCTGGCCCGGTGCGAAAAAAACCCGAATACTGTCCTCAAAGGTCCCTGCCCGTGGATCTTTTCAGAAATTGCAAAAACACCCAATGATGAAATACCGTGCTTGCGATACGGTTGGTTCGTGAAAGACATGACGCTCAAGAGTTTTGGTGTACAGGCAGGATTGATCATCCTGCTTATCGCCCTGATGATCCCTGCAGCCTGCGCTGCCGACACTGCGGAGGAACTCGGGTATATCACAGCGGGTCTGGCCCCTGATGCCAATTTTGATGCACTCTATGCATACAACACGGTTCCGACAACGGTCACGTTCCGGGATCACTCAACCGGTACAACTCCCCTCTCCTATGCATGGGAATTTGGTGACGGGGCAACCTCATCCGAGCAAAACCCCCGGCATACCTACACAAGCAAAGGGCCCTATACCGTCAGACTTACGGTAACGAATTATTATGGTTCAAGTACTGAGACCAAAACCAATTATATCTGGGTTGGTATGGCTCCGAATGCTGGTTTTACCGGGGTACCAACATCCGGTAATGCACCCCTCACCGTGGTCTTCACCGACCGTTCTTCCGGTTATCCGGTGAACTGGAACTGGAACTTTGGTGATGGCCAGTCATCNNACCGAGCAGAACCCGCAGCACACGTACTGGGCTGGCGGGGATTATACCGTGAGCCTTACCGCAACCAACGAGTATGGCGCAACAACGGCCAGGAATGACTATTACATTCACGTGATGCCCCCCCTCAAGGCAAAGTTCTCGGCAGATCCGAAATCCGGTACTGCTCCGCTTGTGGTGCGGTTCGCCGATCTCTCGACCGGCAGCCCGGAAACCTGGACCTGGTCCTTTGACGATGGCAGCACATCGACAGGAACACCCAATCCGGTTCATACGTATAACCGGGCAGGTGTCTTCGATGTCACGCTGACGGTTACAAGGGGGTTGGTTGAGGACAGTTCAACCCAGACTATCGTTGTCGGTGGTGTACCGGCAGCGGATTTTGTTGCAGACAGGACTACCGTGAGTGAAAACTCACCGGTAAAATTCATGGATAAAACCCTCAATTCACCGGTAGCATGGGAATGGGAGTTCGGTGATGGATCAACGTCAACGGAACAGAACCCGACCAAGGTGTATACGGTAAAGGGTATTTACACCGTTACTCTCACCGCAGCAAACAGCAACGGCAGGAATACTGAGAAGAAAGTGAACTATATCACGGTCGGTGTCCCGCCAACTGCTGATTTTGTCACGAAGATTCCATCCCACCAGGTTGGAACCCGTACCCAGTATGTCAAGTTTACCGACACCTCAATCGGCAACCCCGTTTCCTGGATCTGGGACTTTGGCGACGGCACGAGTTTCAGCGGACAGGAGCCCCCGCTCCACCTCTACTACCGTGATGGGATCTATACCGTATCCCTTACCGTGACAAACCCCTTTGGAGTGGACACCGAGACGAAGACCAACCTCATAACGGTCCGGGAAGGGCCACGGGTTGACTTCAGGGCTGACCGGACCCGCTTGAGTGTGAACCAGTACGTACACTTCACGGACCTTTCAACAATGTCTCCCAACGACTGGCGATGGGACTTCGGTGACGGGACCAGCGGCACCGGCCAGAACCCCGACCATGTCTATCGCCAGGAAGGCACCTATACGGTGAGGCTTACCGCTTCTGACGGGTATACCTCCAATACCCACACCAAGAAAGACTACATCACGGTAGTAAATCTCCCGGACGCCAACTTCGAGGCCGACAAGACCAAAGGAGTGACACCCTTCACAGTGCAGTTCAGCGATCTGTCTGCCGGCAATCCGACCGGATGGAGATGGGATTTCGGCGATGGAACCAGTTCGATCCAGAAGAATCCACAACACGTGTATACAACCTCGGGAACAGAGATGACCAACCAGTATACGGTTACCCTGACTGCAACCAACGCCAATGGTGAGGATCGGGAGACAAAAGTGAATTACATCACGGTAACCCAGACCCCTATCGCCCAGTTCACGGTAGATGAACGGAGAGGAAAAGTACCGTTTGTCGTGACCTTCAAGGATTTAAGCCAGGGGAACCCGACCTCCTGGTTATGGGATTTCGGTGATGCACAGACTTCCACGCTGCAGAACCCGGTCCACACGTATCAATTCGAGGGTGCGTACGATGTCCGGC
>DUHF01000035.1 GCA_013331015.1 Methanoregula sp. | reverse complement strand
TTTCCCATGGTGATTCCCCGGATAGACTATTTCAAACCTGAATGATAATACCTCTGCAGGAGTTTGTCTGCCCTATGGACCCGGTCCTGCAGTACGTAAGTCTCTTTCTGACCGGCATTGTTGCCGGGACGGCCTCGGGCATGTTTGGCATCGGGGGCGGTTGCCTGATGACGCCGGTACAGTTCTGGGTATACTCCGCCGGCGGGATGGACACCACGCTTGCCACCCGGGTGGCGTTCGGCACCTCGCTTGCGGTGATGCTCCCGACCATGCTGAGCGGGGCGCTCGGTCACCACAAGCGGGGTGCGGTCGACTGGAAAGCCGCGGCACCAATGGGGATCGCCGCAATTGCCGGAGGCCTTCTCGGGGGCACTCTTGCCGCTCACCTCCCGGGCATCCTACTCAGGGTCTTCTTTGCCCTCATCGTCATCGTGACCGCAGTCCAGATGGTCCGGCACAAACCCTCAGCCCTTGTGTGCGAACCGAAAGGATCAACGGCGATATTTATCGTGCTGGGGTTCTGCATCGGGATAGTCTCCGGCCTCACCGGTCTTGGCGGGGGCGCTTTGCTGGTCCCCATTCTCGTGATTCTCCTCTGCTACCCGATCCACAAGGCGGTCGGCACCTCATCAGCCTGCCTCATCTTCTCTTCAGCAGGGGCCGTGACTGCGTATATCATCAACGGGATCGGCACCACGGGCCTGCCGGCATTCTCGATTGGGTATATCGATTTGCTGACCTTTTCGGTGCTTGCGGTAACCACCATCCCTTTCGCCCGGCTCGGGGTGCGGTTTGCCTATAGCTGTTCGGACCAAAGCCTGCGGATCCTCTTTGCCTGCCTGCAGATCGTTATCGGTGCCTCGATGCTTCTTCGCATCTGAAAATTAGTCGGGTGCGGGGAGACCGGATGTCGTGATTGAGAAAAAAGAGATCAGAGGATCTTGTTGAGCACAACCATCTCGGCCCCGTTTACATAGGATGCCACGACAACCACAGTGTTGGAACCGGCTGCCGCATCAATGGTGATCGAAGAACCGGCGGTTGTCCCGAGTGTCTTAGGCACATCCGCCCCGTTGAGTCTGACCGTGAAGGACTCGACCTCGGAAAGGGTGGTCCCGGCCATGACCGAAACGGTGATCTTCGTGCCGCTCTTTGTTGCGGTCAGCGCCGGGGGCGGGGAGGGAGGCATGGGCCGTACTTCTGCGGATTTGACTGCCGGTGTCATGGTCACGGGTACGGGAGCCGGAGCCGGGGGTGGGGGCATGCTCAGCACAAATGCGATGACTGCCACGATGGCAACCACGACAATCAGCCCGGCAATAAGACAGGATGTTGTCATACTGCCGCTGCGGGATTCTGATAATTTACCGGGTTCCTGAGGTTTGTTTCCGGTGGGATTGCCACACTGCGGGCAGGATTTCTGCCATTCCGGGTATTTACATCCACATTTCTGACACGTAATCATGGGAATACCGGTTTCAACCGGAGGGATATATGGTTTGCGTTTTATTGTTTGCCGGGAATCGGCTATTGAAAATAGTTCCCGTTACTTTAGCGTGGCAGGAAAAAAAGGATTTACTGGTATTCCGGCGGCTGGACCTGTTTGGGGAGCCCGCCCTTGAAGTGCTGCTGGATCTTGTCGTAATACTGCCGGAGGTTGTCGTTCATGGTCGGGTGCACCTTCTTCTGTGCTGCCTCGAAGTGACGTTTTGCCACCACAGCGGTGCCCTCGCGGAGGGCGAGCATGCCCGCTTCACGGCAGAGGGATTCGAGGTCGGAGCCGACAAACCCTTCGGTCATCCCGGCGAGATCAGCGGCAAGGGCTTCGCGGGCCGGATCGGCAAACGTGAGGGTATTTTCGGCAAGGAGCTCGACAAAGCGTTTTCTCCGGATCCCGCGGGAGAGCCCCGTTGCATCCCCTGCGGGCGGGACAAACGCGGCTTTCACCTCCGCGATCGTGACGGCTTTGTCCTTCCCCAGCTTTGCGACGAGTTCACCGAGTGCATTCTCGTCAAGGTTTGCGACAAGCTCGATAACCTCTGCCAGGGCCGAGCCTTCGAGCGGCATGAAGCGGATATGGATCCCGATGATCTTCTTCCGGTCCTCAAACACGGGTTCGCCGATATACACGAGCCGGTCGAACCGCCCGGCCCGGAGGAGCGCCGGATCGACAAGATCGGGCTTGTTGGTTGCGCCCATGATGACGACATCGTTGAGCTCGACCAGCCCGTCCATCTCGGTCAGGATCTGGTTGAGCACATTGTCAAGGGCCTGGGAATTGCCCGATGATCCCCTTACCGGGGCAATGGAATCGATCTCGTCAAAGAAGATAATCGAGGGGGAGACCTGCCGGGCTTTCTTGAAGATGTCCCGGACGGCACGTTCGCTCTCCCCGACCCACTTGGAGAGGAGCTCAGGACCACGGATCGGGATGAAGTTCGCCCCGCTCTCCGATGCGACCGCTTTTGCGATCAGGGTCTTGCCGGTGCCCGGAGGACCGTAGAGGAGGATGCCGCGGGGGGGATCGATCCCCATATCTTCCAGTTTCTGGGG
>DUHF01000255.1 GCA_013331015.1 Methanoregula sp. | reverse complement strand
ACTCCTGGAGCGTCTTTGTCGCACCGGTCACGCAGTACTTCACTGCCGAACTTGGGCAGACCGTAACTGCAAGCGAGGTCCTGATGCCGTTCTCGGTGTTCCTGGCATTCTTTGCCCTCGCCATGCCGTTTACCGGGAAGTATATCGAGCAGTACGGGCCCCGGAATATCACGATTGTCGGCGGGGTACTGACCGGCCTTGGCTGGCTGCTTGCCTCCTTTGCCACGTCGGTCCCGATGCTGTACGTGGTGTACGGGATCATCGGGGGTATCGGGGTCGGGATCGCGTACGGCGTCCCGGTCGCGGTTGCTGCCCGGTGGTTCCCGGACCGCCGGGGTTTTGCCGTCGGGCTCACGGTCCTTGGCTTCGGGTTCTCGGCCTTCTTTACGGCAAACATCGCCGGCTGGCTTATCGGCGCATACGGGGTCATGAACACATTCCGGATCTTCGGTGTTGCGTTCGTTATCTTGATCATCCTCTTAGCCCTGCCGCTGAAGTTCCCGGCCGCCGGGTGGACACCCCGGGGCTGGGCCGCCCCGGCACCGGTCGCCGGCCAGGCAGTGACCTGCGAGTTCCGGCGGGACCAGATGCTCAAATCACCCTCGTTTATCGGCCTCTGGCTCTGCTACTTCATCGGCTGCCTTGCCGGCCTGATGGCGATCTCCATAGCAAAGCCGGTCGGGACCGATATCGGGGTCGAGGCGGGGCTTGCGGTCATGCTCGTCGGGGTCTTTGCGATCTTCAACGGGTTTGGCCGGCCGGTCTTTGGCGCAATAACAGACAGGTTCAGCCCGAGAAACGCCGCAATGTTCTCCTTTATCCTGATCGCGGGAGCCTCCCTGCTCCTCTGGCAGTTCCCGGGCGAACTGATGTATATCATCGCGTTCGTCATCCTCTGGGGCTGCCTCGGGGGATGGCTCGCCATCGCCCCGGCAAGCACCGGCTGTTACTTCGGCACCTCCGATTACCCGCGATGCTACGGCGTGGTCTTCCTCGCTTACGGTGCGGGTGCCATTGCCGGGCCACAACTGGCCGGGTTCATCAAGACCTCGACGGGATCCTACCTTGGCGTCTTCCCGTATGTGCTGGCACTTGCCGTGATTGGCTTCGTCATCGCATGGGCGCTCTTAAAACCCCCGCAGACACCGGCGGCGGAATAATCCCTTTTTTTCCAAAAAAAATTCTCAATCGTAAAAATGGGGGCTGATGCCCCCATACCCCCATTACGATGCTTGCCGCCGCTCCCGTTTGGGCGCCCCGCGGCGGCCTCAATTGCCGTTTTAAAACCATTCCTTATTGGCTTGCTTTGTTAAGGTAAAACGTCTTTATCACAAGGCGGGGGCTGCATCAGCGGCGGGGGCAGAGCGATAGCGGAGCCCCCGAGAGCGTCTGAATGTAATCAACGTTTTTAAAAAGGAGTGAAAAAATCACTGGTGTATCTTCTTCCGTTGGGCAATCCGGTATCCCGAGATCACCTGGATGGTATCGCCGAACAGAGCGTCAAGGGCCAAATCACCGGAATCAACGTACAGGTACGGGAGCTCCGCCAGCTTGTGTGGGGTTGCGATCACGATGAGTTTTCCAATTCCGACCTTTTGCACAAGCCCGGCGCTAATCTGCTGGTTCCCGCGGCCGAGGATAAAACCCTGGGCCCCAATCGGGCTGAGGATGATCCGGGTATCGGGATATTTTTCCACAAGAGCGAGGAGTTTTTTCTCGTCGCAGTCCGCAGCAACAAGCCTCCGGTCCCGGATCGCGTCCACGCCAAGGAGCGTCTTCCTGATACCCAGCCTCCGTGTCAGGGCTTCGGTCGTAGTGCCGGCCCCGATGATGTAGAGCGTCCCCGGCAGGAGAATCTCGTCGATGAATTGCGCAATTGCGGCCTTGGCCCGCTCCTCGTCCGCTTCTTCGTATATCTGCTTTGAGACCTGCACCCTGCCGGGTGACGCGGGTGTCCGGGCAATCCCAAACAGCCGGGTCTTTAAGACATTGTTGCGGTACGCCTCCTCGTCAACGTCCATCACTTCTGAGTCGCGGAGCTTGTGCAGATCAAATTCCCGGACAAGATCCGCTGCCACCTGCGGGTCAACGGCAAAGACCGCAGAGTACATCTTCACACCCGCGGGGATCCCCAGGATCGGAATGGTGCGGCCAACCGCAGAGAAGATGTCCCGTGCCGTCCCGTCCCCGCCACAGAAGAGGATGAGATCTGCCCCGGCTTTTAGGATCCTCCGGGCAGCCTCCTCCGTGTCGCGGGCCGTACTCTCGCTTTTTGGAGCGTAAACGGTCTCAAAATTTTTGATGCCGGCGCGGGTCAGGACACCTTCGCCCATCATGCCGGAACAGGTGATCCAGTGGATACCCGGATCATCTGCAAGCAGCCCGAGCGTCATTCCGGCGCGATCCTGGGCACGGGGGACTGCGCCCCGCCGCCGTGCCTCCTCAACGTTCCCGTCCGTACCCTTAAGACCCACCGACCCGCCCATACCGGCAACCGGGTTGATGATGAGCCCGACACGTTTCATGAAAAAAGATGGATGGGAGAGATTATTGTATCTTGGGTATCCGGCCGATGGCTTCCCGGATCAGTTCATCAGGATACTCGTAGTCCACCAGTTTGCCGTTGTGGTAGGCATCATAGGCAGACATATCG
>DUHF01000081.1 GCA_013331015.1 Methanoregula sp. | reverse complement strand
CCGATTGCGCAGGGGATGAGGAGGGTGACGGCATCATGGTCGCGGGCAAGGGCATCAAGCGATTTGTTGGATACGACCGTGCCCAGGATCTCCGTCATCTCGCCTTCATCGAGAGCCACCGGCCGCTGGGTGAAGAGGGTCTGCGCAATGATGAGGTTCAGGACGCGATCGCCAAGGAACTCGTAGCGCTGCCAGTCCTCTTTTGAAACGTCCCAGCGGGTGGCCTGCGGGTCGCCATAGGCCGCATTGAACCGCGAGACAAAAGCGGGGATGATGGAGCCGATGTCAGGATCCTGGGATCGCAGGAGTTCGATAAGAGATTGCCCCGGCCCTTGCATCATATCATGGCATTCTGCCACGCAGATTCATAATCCTATCGTTTCCGAACTGCCCCGACCCGTCCCTTCTCATCGGACAGGACAAACCCGAGCTCCTCGAGGCAGGCACGGCTCCTGCCGGTTCCATGGATGAGGAGTTCGACCAGGTCTTCGGGCTCGTCGATATCGGTATGGAGCCGGAAGGTGTCGATGACTTCCACCGAGAGCCCGGCCTCTTTTGCGATCTGCAGGTGTTTTTGGAAACTGGCACCATAGTAATTCACCCGGAACTTCCAGGGTTCCTTTAGGTAGATGACGTTCGTCCCTCCGCCCCGGCCGGGGACGATGGCCATATCCTTATCGGTTGCGAGCACCCGTTTGAGCGAGGCTTCATCGGCAAGCGGGAGATCGGCCATGATGATCAAAAGATCCCGCTTGGTGTCCGGGAGGATCTCGTTGAGGGTCTGGTTGAGATCGGCATCCGCGACCGTGATCTGGACCACCTCGCTCTCGAAGAGTTCCGTTGCAACAACCACCGGCATACAGCACGTCTCCCGCATCAACTGGAGCACGTCATCAAGCATCGCTGATGCGAGTTTCTCCCGTTCTCCTTGTTCAAGGACCGCGGAGAGACGGGTCTTGGGGTTCTTTGGCTTGTACGGGATCAGGGCATGCGGACACATGGTATAGCGAGCTATGACGGGTGATGAAAAAAAGGTGCTGATATGCGTCCATGAGCACATGGCACGGTTTATGAGTTCCCATGCCGAGTTACATGGGATGGAAGATCTTGCGTTTACCTTAAAAAAGATGCCCGGGTTCATGGTCGTGGGCGTCTCCCGCAGAACCTGCAATGCCGACGGCCGGAGCATCGATGACATCCCGGCAGTCTGGCGGGATTTCCTTGCAAAAAACACCGCAATGCAGATCAAGAACCGGGCGGTTCCCCCGAAGATGTATGCAGTCTACTCCGATTACGAGAGTGACTGGACAAAAGAGTATACCTTTCTGATCGGGTGCGGGGTCACCCGTGCCCCGGATGTGCCGGAAGGCATGGAGGTGCGAAAGATCCCCGAACAGACCTATGCCCATTTTGTGGCAAAGGGGGAGATGCCCCAGGCGCTCCTCAGCGTCTGGAGCGCCATCTGGATCTCCGATCTTCCCCGCGCCTATACGTATGATTTTGAGGTGTACGACCAGCGGTTCACCCGCCCCGACAACAAGGAGATCGATGTGTACGTGGCAGTCCATGCAGACAGGATGGATGATGCCAAAGAGAAGACCGTATAATTTTTTTTAGGAGAGTCACCTTTCAGCAACGGATCTCTTTTACCAATAATGCCCCTCCAGCACCACACCGTGGTACTCGATCCGGTTCCCGCCTGGGAAAAGGAGCTTCTTATTTGCCGGCCGGCCCGCTGCCATCCTGCCGGAGATGACCCGGGGGAATGCGGATCTCAAAGCGGGCGCCCCTGCCGGGCGTTCCGCATTCGGTAATGGTCATCCCGGTAACGGCAAGGATATCGCGGGAGAGGAAGAGCCCCCAGCCGATACCTTTGCCAAACCCCATCTCGAAGATCTTCTCCTTCTCCAAAAGGGGGATCCCGCAGCCATTGTCCTCCACAACTAAAATGTCATCCTCGCCGCTCTTTTCAACACTGACCCGTATCTCAGTGGCAGAATCACCGTGAAGGACCGTGTTCTCAAAGAGATGGTAAAACACCTTCTCCAGTTGGGGATCTGCAAGAACCGAGGCCTTTAACGTCTCTGCAATGATCCGGACGTTGTTCAGTTCGATCGTCTCTGCTACCCGGACCGCAAGGTTGTGAATGTTCTGCCACCGGGGCGGTTCCACCGCGATGTTCTGGTAATCCTTGGCAATCTGGAACTGGCGCCGGATCTTGTTCAAGGCAGTCTGCTCTTTTTCGATGAACGACTTCAGCTTGGGATCCTCGATCATCATCCCGAGCAGCTCGGTATACCCGAGAATCGCCGTCATCTGGTTGAGAACATCGTGACGGGTGATGCTGCCCACAAACTGGATCTTCTTTTCAAGGAATGCAACCCGGGCCTTCAGGTCGGCAATCTCCTGCTCCTTTGGGGGTAGTGCGCCTGCGGGTTGTTTCTCTGAAGACATGTTTTTTACATCCATACCCTTCGTTTCGGGAAATTCTGGTATGGTGAATGTTATGCCACCCCATATTTATGTTTCCCGTTGCAGGGGGTGCGGGGATCACCTTTCAATAGGTTGGGGGTGAACCTCTTCTTATGCCCAAATCCCGCATCATCACCTTCTCACGCAATGTCTTTTTGCCCCTCACCACCGTCTGTCACAACCGGTGCGGGTACTGCTGCTTCAGGACACCCGTGCAGCCCGGGTGCCTGATGCCGCAGGAAGAGGTCGAAAGGACCTTAAAAAACGGGGCGGCACTGGGATGCACCGAGGCGCTCTTCACGTTCGGGGAACGGCCGGAACGCGAGCCGGGCTTTCCTGAACTGATCCGGGCAGCAGGATATGCAACCATCCTCGATTATTGCATGGCGATGTGCAAAAAGAGCATTGAATACGGCATCCTCCCGCACACGAATGCCGGCATCCTGACCTACGAGGAGATGGAGCGGCTCCGGCCGGTCAATGCCAGCATGGGGCTGATGCTCGAGACCACTGCCGGGATTCCGGCCCATGCCACCTCCCCGGGAAAATCGCCTGATGTCCGGCTTGCCATGATGGAAG
>DUHF01000239.1:3435-16059 GCA_013331015.1 Methanoregula sp. | reverse complement strand
ACCATTTCAGGCCATCGGGGGATACCGTGTAGATCGCGTGGGGCCCGACCGCCGCAGAGATCCGCGGGTTGTTCAATGAACGGATGGCACGGACAAGGTTCTCGGTGGCTTTGCACTCGGCCTCGCGCTTGGCAGCATCGAAGAGGTCGATGAACCCGTAGGAGAGCATTGCCCGGATACCGGCTTCCCCGACAGCCCTGGCAGCTTCCTCCATCATGAAGTACATGTCGTTGAACGCGACCGTCCCGGTCTTTATCATCTCGAGGCAGGAGAGTTTTGTGCCCCAGTACACATCAGCCGGTGTAAGGTGGGCTTCAAGCGGCCAGATCTTCTGGCTGAGCCAGTCCTGCAGGATCATGTCGTCGGCATAGCCCCGCAGGAGGCTCATTGCCGCATGGGTGTGGGTGTTTACAAGGCCCGGGAGGGCAAGTGCGCCGTTCCCGTCGATAACAAGATCCGCCTCGCCCCGGTGCTCCTTCCGGACACCCTCGCCGATTGCCCCGATGGTGCCGTCATCGTTCACAAAGATATCCACAGGTTTTCTGTCAACCTGCACGTCCGCAATCAGGATAGACTGCTGCCTGCCAAAAATATCATCCATTCTTCTTCCTCCGCCTTAGGCCATATTTTTGATGATCGTATTCAGGATTTCACCGGTCCGGTCACGGTACTGCCTTGAGATCTCCAGGATCTCATCATAGGTGAGCACCCCTTCCGCAAGCCCGTTGGCATAGTTGTCCACCGTGCAGATGGCAGCAAACGGCATCCCGAGTTCACCGGCAAGGGTTGCCTCCGAGGCAAGGGTCATGCCCACGAGATCGGCGCAATGGGAGAGCGCGGCGATCTCGGCGATGGTCTCGAACCGGGGACCCCGGGTCTGGACATAGGTGCCGCCCAGCCGGGCTGCCGGGATGCTGCGGTGCAGCTCCGCTGAAAGATCGGGTGAGAGGGAGGGCATCACGTGCTCGATGGCGTGGTCGTGGATGGAGGGGATGTCGGTCATGCTTACATAATCGGTGGGGATGACAAGCGAGCCCGGGCAGATCTCGCGGTTCAGGGAGCCGGATGAGCCAAACGCAATGATGCGGTCAACCCCCGAAATTGCAAGGGCTGCCATGCTTGCCCGGAAATTGATCCGGTGCGGGGGGAGACCCTGCTGGTGCCGCATCAGGAGCGCGATGTCCCCGAGGTGGAGTTCCGCATTGCCAAACGGCGTATCGATCCGCTTCTTCGTAAGGACCGGAAGCTTCGAGAAGAGGAGGCTTGTCCCGCCGATGATGCCGAGCATCAGCACCCCCACGCCGGTCTCTGCCAGAACACGGTTTTGTTCCTCGCGGTCATCTGCATAATATTCCTTATCCGTAAACTGGTTGGCAGGAGCAGCACTAATAATTAGCGCAATCTTACCGGCCGGGTTCCGGGAAGCGTAAAATAGGAACACACACCATTATTTCCTTGTATGGGCACCTTTTTCACCGTCAGCGACGAGGCGATTAAGAACGGCGAATGCACAGACTTCTACTTTCTCCGGGCCGAAGAGGCGTTACAAGACGACAACCTCAACCCGGAGGTGGTCATGGAAGTTGCCGCCACCTCGCTTCCGGACGCGTTTGCGATCTTCTGCGGGCTTGCCGACGTTCTCGCCCTGCTTGACGGGATCCCGGTGACGGTCGATGCCATGCCCGAAGGCACCGTCTTTTATAAAAACGAGCCGGTGCTCCGTATCGCGGGAAAATACCGCGACTTCGGCCGGTACGAGACGGCCATCCTCGGGTTCCTCTGCCATGCCTCGGGCGTTGCAACCGCAGCGGCCCATATCAGGACCCTTGCCGGTGACCGGCCGGTCTTCTCCTTTGGCTCCCGGCGCCAGCACCCTGCCATCGCGGCCATGATCGAGCGGGCTGCCTGGATCGGCGGGGTGGACGGGGTCTCCAACACCTGTGCACCGGAGGGGATGCCGGTTGTCGGGACCATGCCCCACGCATTCGTGATGTGCTACAAAACACCCGAGGATGCGTGGCGGGCATTTGACCGGAGTGCTCCCGCCTCCGTTCCCCGGATCATGCTCTGCGACACCTTCTGCGATGAGAAGGCCGAGTCTTTGAGGGCAGCAGCCTGCGGGGCGACCGCGGTCCGGCTCGATACGCCCCGGTCCCGGAGGGGGAACATGCGGGCGATCATCGAAGAGGTGCGCTGGGAACTCGATTGCCATGGCCATAAGGAGGTGAAGATCTTCTTATCCGGCGGGGTGACCCGGGAGGACGTGGTCGCGTACCGGGACTGCATCGATGCTTTTGGGGTGGGCGGGGCGATTGCCAATGCCCCGGTCATCGACTTTGCAATGGATATCGTGGAGATTGAAGGAGAGCCAAAGGCAAAACG
The DNA here is from genome assembly GCA_013331015.1 of Methanoregula sp. GTDB lineage: Archaea > Halobacteriota > Methanomicrobia > Methanomicrobiales > Methanospirillaceae > Methanoregula > Methanoregula sp11803u. The sequence goes on along the minus strand of DUHF01000239.1, from coordinate 13,677 downwards.
GGGCAAGCGGTGCACCGTCAAGCAGGTTTATAGTAAGAGAGATGGCGGGCATGTCGTGCTGCCGGCACGGGAGAAGGCACCGGAAGGCGCCGTGCCGCTCCTTGAACGCTATATCGAGAACGGGAAGGTTGTGCAGGATACGTGGATGCAGGACGCACGGAAGCGGGCAGCAGAGATGGTTGCCCAAATGAAGAGTGCCTGACGGCCGGCTCTTTTCCCCCCCGGCCATTTATCGCCAAAAAAAGCCGGCATGACAACCCACCGGTTTTAATAGGTGCAGGATAAACTGCGTTCTATGGAGAGACCGGCAAAAGCTCCGGAACTGAAGCGGACATGCCCGGCATGCAACAAGCCGGTCAGGCCGGGTTTTAAATTCTGTGAATACTGCGGGATCAGGATACCGGAACTGTCAACCTGCACCCACTGCGGCACCCGGTTCATTGCGCCGGTAAAATTCTGTGACCTGTGCGGAGCCAAAGTTGTCCTTGAGGTGCAACCACAATCCGGTGAACCAGCAGAAGAAGAGATCATACCGGCTGAAGAGGATACCGGAAAATATTACGATACGGGTGATGAGGAGATTCAAGAGCCGGACACCGGGGAGTTGACCGGGAAGGATGAGGAGGAGGGGGAGGAGGAAGAGGAAACTCCGGCATATGAAAACGGCGGGATCGCAGAACCGGATACCGGGGAGTTGCTGGAGAAATTCGGCAGGGAATACCGCGACGACGAGACGCTTGGATCAACGGATACGCCGGGATTCTCCCTTTTTGGAAAACGTAACGCAGGATCACCATCCCCAGCCCGGCCCGGACCGGGATCGCCGGATAGGGTGAATGACGCGCTCTATTTTCCCGGGACGACGCCGGAACCGGCAGGAACTCCGGTCAACTGGATCAGGATTATTGGCGGGATTGTGGTAATCGCCGTCATTATCGCGACCGTTTACTTCATCGTGCTGCCGTTGTTTTCATCTGACGAGGATCCGGGCATTCACAGCAGCGTGACCGTTGCAGACATTACCGGTCTGCCGGAAGCAACAGCAGTCACGACAATCCCGTACGGCAGGCCAGGAACCGGATCCCCTTCGTCCGGTCCGCTCGTTCCCCTGCCAACCGAGACGATCCCCTCGGGACAGAAACTGTTCTTCCATGTAGATAAAGATCCCGTCACGGCGAAGATCACGGTAATCTTTGCCGGAAGCGCCGGGGTGGGAAGTATCGGCAGTGCGGAGGTGAAAGTCACCCATCCGGACGGTGCGGTGGCAAGCGGCATCATCCTGCCCCTCAAAGGGGTGAGTGAGATCACGCTCGATGGATCCAAAGATACTGACCGGCTGGAGATCATCGCAACGATGACAACCGGTGAATCATACCGTGTCCGGGACGAACTCCTCCCGTTGTGGAAAGAGTAGCGGCATTGGGGGATGGGTCCCAGTTTTACCATGATGAAATCGTCCATGAATGAAGGTTCACCCCCGTATTTTAAAATCTTCAGAGGGCACCACGGTTTTCTACTGTCGCCTGGGTATCCCCCGGTTGCGATAGTGCGGTCTCCCCAAAACGGGGTTTTGAGTTATACGGAGAAATGATATACGGACTCTTTTGAAATCCTTTCAGAAACGCTTCAGTGGTATTTGTGAAAGTGACACCCTATCCTCCAGAGGGGGAGGCAGCATGCGGGGGCGATCCCCCTTGACCCCCATTTTGCAATTTTCCCTTAAAAAATCCTCTACCTCGTTCATGCTCCACNNCTCCATCGCAATCGAATCCAGAAGGCTGGTCAGGATTTCTCCAGAGCAGATATACGCTATTGAGCCCTCAAGGGGGAAGGGGTAGCGCTAAAGGGGGGTAACAATTATCCGGAAGGTCGTATTCCCATGAAAACGCACATGATGGCTGCGGCCACAGGCACACAGAATGGAAACAGAATCTCCATTTCCCTCGTAAATTATCATCGATTACGATTCCAGATCTTTTACATGGCACTTGCGATGCCTGCCGCCACCCCCGCGGGGCTTCCTGTGTGGCGGCCCCAATTCAGTTTATTTTTGAAATGCCCCCACAATAGCTCATCCTTCCAGAGGGGCACGTATTGAGTCCACGCAAAAAGCGTTATCGCATCCGCAAGCCCCCGACCATTGCGCAGGCATAGGGGGCCTTGCCGCCCCTATAAGGAGCGAGAAAGATACGGGCGAGGACGGTTGCGTTCAATTTTTTTCCTCAGGTTTTCATCGTTTGGGGGGGTGAAGGCCCGTTCATGCCCGTTTCACCAGAGCAAAATTTCTCAGCAGCGGATGCACCAGGATTCCTGCTCTGGAGAATCCCTCAAATGCGATGATGGGGGCTGATGGTCCCATACCCCCCCTTGCGATTCCAGCCGCCGCCCCGATGGGCGCCTGTGCGGCGGCCTCAATGAGCAGCATTCCTGATACGGCAATCTACCCCGCCGTGCCCCGTGAGGGGCCCTGAAGCGGGGAGCCATCATCTTTCACTTGTATACCGGTGATTTTCATCGTTCGGGTATGAACGTACGTTCATGCGTGTTTCACCAGAGCAAAAATCCCCAAAAGCACGGGGGAAATCCCTGTCCCACGATCATCAATGCCGTTTTTGACCCCGACAACAAAAACCGCGCCTTTTTATAACGGTAGTACCTAACCGCGTGTCATGGAAGATCCGTCCCTGCCGCCCGGTATCCTGCGTACCTGCAGATCGTGCGGGAGCCCTGTCGGGGAAGACCAGAAGTTCTGCGAGATCTGCGGCACGAAGGCAGAAGCGCTTCCTGTCTGCCGGAAGTGCGGTGCCCTCTTCATTGCCCCCGTTAAGTTCTGTGAGTTATGCGGGACACCGGTCATACCGGATGCGGGTGAGCAGGGATCTGATGATGAACCAAAGGTCTTGGTGACAGAACCGTCCGGTCTGGATGAACCGGATGATCCGGAGCCGGAACCACCGGTTGTAACGGAACCGGAACATTTGGAGCCCGACCCGGCAGAGTCCGCCCCCGCCCGGACACCCATGACGGTAAATTCCCCACCCCCGCCTTCGGACAATGCACTCTTCCTGCCCGATGAGGAAATGCCGGCCGGATCGGGTGACCCTCCAAAAAAAGGCACCGGCCCGGACAAAGCCCTCATCGCCGGGGCGATCGTTGTTGTGCTCATCATCATCGCAGCGGTATTTTTTATCGGACTGCCGTTACTACAGTCCAATCCTGCACTGGCCGGGCAGGCCCCGTCGCCAGAACTGGTGGACACTCCCCTGCCGGAACAGACCACACTCCCTGCCAAGATGCCGGCCATAATGCCAACGCCTGTCCCGACAAACTCCGTTGATCCCGTCCTCACGCTTCCAACCGAGGCTGTCCCGAAGAACCAGGAGGTCTATTTCCAGGTCCAGAAAGATCCCATCACGGCAGAGATCACGGTCATCTTTGCCGGCGGCCCGGGGATCAACAGCATCAGCAGCGGGGACGTGAGAGTGACCCGCGAAGACGAAACGGTCCTGACCGGCAGCATCAAACCCTCAAAGGGAGATACGGAACTGACGCTCCAAGGGTCGAAAGGTTCGGATCGCGTTGAGGTCATTGCAAGGATGTACAACGGCCAGACCTACCGGGTCTTTGACGATCTGCTCTCGTATAAGGCACGGTGAATGGTTGTACCTGCTAAAAAAGAACAGCCAGCTGGGGACAACACGGGCAAACGCGAGCGCAATCTTGATAATGCTGTGTTATCCATCTTTGGCCTGAGGAGTGGGAATGAAATTCTGCGGTGAATGCGGTACAGAGAACCCGGACACGAACCGTTTCTGTAAGAACTGCGGCGGGGCACTTCGAAAACCTGCGGAAGCCCCGGCAACACAACCGGCACCGGCCCAGCCGTCAGCAGGAGTGGTGCAGCCGCAGGCAGCTGCAGTGCCTGCCGGCACCCAGCCGGTTCCCGCAGCAGGAGAAACGCCGAAGCGAACATGGCTTGGGATTGTGGCCCTCATCCCTGCAATACTCGCATGGATCCTGTATCCGGTCCTCCTCGGGATTGCAGCCGTCCTGTTCGGGATTACCAGCATCGCCCTTGCACGAAAACAGGGGACCCGGTTCCCGGTAGCGGGCGTGATCGCGATCATCGTGGGGCTGCTTGCCATCATCGTCAACATCTACTGGCTCGACATCTTCCCGCCGCCGCAGGTACTGCCGCCAATCCGGTAAGGGCACGGGATCACCATTACGATCACCTTTTGCAAGCAGGGAAAAAAGGGAGTTATTCTTCCGTTCCTGCAGGTGAGAAACCAAGGTACCCGGAGACCGACAGGGAAACTGCTGCAGCAGTGAGAAGAACCGTGCAGACAAACAGAAGACCCGAACTCACCACCGTAAGGATATCGATTTTCAGGACAGCGCCTATTGCGAGCAATGCCAGCAGGCCGCCCCAGAGGTAAACGAATGGCACAAGGCGGTAAACCGCCGGAACGTGCCACCGGCTCTTCACCGCAACAACGAGTGCTGACAGCATCACCGGCATCACGTAGACGAGGCCGATCAGTGCCCCGCCAGCAAGGACGAAGGCGACCGTTGCAAGCCCCGGACTAAAGGAGAGGGCAACGTAAATTCCCTGCGACAGCAGGACAATCCAGAGAAGCGGCGCAAGGATGAGGCGCATCACCGGTTTGACGGACGGGTTCTGGTCTATTGCCCGTGCAACAAACGGGCTGAACGAGTAATACATCGCGTTGAGGGCGGTCACGTAACGCGAACCAAGATAATCCTGCTGCATGGTGTTGTCCCGGAAGTCGCGGACCAGCTGAACCTCATCAGCCATCGGGGAGCCAAACGTTGCCGTGACGATCAGGCAGTTGCTGCCGGTTTTGAGATCCTGTCGTGACCGGGCAAACGCTGCCTCGTCCCGGGCATTTTCGGCAGCTGCGGTATCGCCGACGGTGTCATAGACCGCTGCTGCGTTATCGTAGATTGTTGCCCGCTGGTTATGGTCGTCGCTCGCGGTCATCGACAATGCCATATTATAATTATCCTGCGCAGCATTGCACCATGCCACCATCTTCGTGTACTCGGCAAATGACCCGGGGTTGTCCTTCTGGAATTGTTGGTTGTTCAGGGTCATGAGCTGGAGCTGGCGCGAGGGGTTCTGGTAGAGCATCACGGCATCGACAGTCTCAAGGACATCTGCCCTCGATTTGGCCCAGGTGAAGATCCGATCGTTAAACCGGGTGTTCAGTTTTTGGCAGCCATCCCGGTAGTAATTGCCCATGTTGATATAATCCTGTGCGCTCTTCTGGTAGGCAGGTTTCGGGTCAACGAGATCGATTCCGAGAAAGTCCATCGACGCCCCCCTCGCCAGTTCCTCCGGGCTATCTGCATAAACCGGTACAGTAACCAGAACAAGAAGGACCAGCACGGCAAGATTGGGCATCAGCGCTTTGCTCATGCCTGCCCTTTTCTCTTCAGCTTACAAAAAGATAGCGCCCCGGGCGGGGGCTTATCCCCGCATGCGCCGGAAAACCAATGCCCCGCCGATCGCCCCGAGGACACCGGCCCACCACGGCAGGGGGAGGAACGTCTCTGCTGCCGCATGCCCCCGTGCAACATCCGCTGCCTCCCGCACCTCCCCTGCACCCTCGGAATTACCAACCGCATCATAGACCCCGGCGGCTTCATCGAAGATCTCAGCATGTGCCTCGTAATCATCTTCTGCGGTCAGTTCGTACGCCTTCCGGTAGGCCTTGTCCGCGGCATCGCAGGACACCATCATCTCCGTATACAGCCGCCCTGCTTCAGGATCCTTTGCATGAAACCCGGTCGCCATGAGGTAGACCCGCTGTTCGGCATCCCGCTGCCCCCACCGGGCAAGGATGGCCGGATCGGAGGTGCTCTGCCCGACGTACTCCATGATATGTTCATCGTATTGCGCGCTCTTGTATTCGCAGCGGGCTTTTGCCGCATTCGCTTCGTTCAGCCAGTCCGCCGTGGTCTTCTGGTATGAAGGTTTTGCATCCGTGAGATCGAACCCGAGAAAGTCGACCGAGGCGCTGCGCCAGGTCTCGTCAACGCTTTCAGCACCGGCAACGGGAGCAAGGCAAACGAGCGCCAATGCGCCGGCAAGGACGGCAACGAGGAACCCATTCCACATATATGCCCCTGTGAATTCCAATCACAAATACATTGTGCATCCGGCCGGCCCACCAGCCGCATTCATCGCCTTCGCTTCAGGACCAGCACCCCGCCGATCACTCCAAGCAATGCAACCCATGCCGACAGCGGGAGCAGGGCGGAAAAGAGCCCGGACGCCGCTTTCCGGTCCCGGGCTGCTTCTGCTGCCTCCCCGACCTGCCGGGCCTCATCCGTCATCCCGAGGATATGGTAAATGCCGGCCCCTTCACTCAGGATCTCTGCTTTCATGTCGTAGTCCTCATCGCGGGTGAGCTGGAACGCCTTGCTGTATGCCCTCTTTGCATTCCCGCAGGCATCGGGGGTGACGGGTGCAGCATCCATCACCACTTTTCCCCGGGAAGAAGTTGCGGTTCCGTACCCCGTCTTGTCAGTGCCCAGAAAAAGGCGGCTCAGATCCCATGAGCGGTTGTACTTTGACGAGACTTCTGCATGGCAATCTGCCCTGGAAACCCCGTCGTCAAGGGAGTTGCACACCTCCCGGTCCTCAGCCATCCCTGCCGTCACTGCTTCGCACTGCTCCTTCCAGTAATTCCCCTCATCAAGGTAGTCCTGTGCGGTCTTCTGGTACCCGGGCTTTGCAGCAAAGAGATTGTTGTCGGGCATAGCTCCACTGCCGAAAAATCCCAGTGCCGGGGATACTCCCGATACGAGGAGGAGCCCGCAAAGCAGCAGGACACGGGTGCAGTCTCTCATTACTCCCCCTTTTTTATTGCGGGGGTAAAAAAGATATGCCCGCCAAAAAAAAAAATCAACGGGATTTTCGCATGCCCCGCAACGGGTTTTTATTGGATTAATCCCATGAAAAAAATGCCAGCCGTGCGGCTTATCATCCTATGACAGGTTTTGAGTGCGGGGGGACGGGTTACAGGGCATAAAGATAACAATCCTTTTTACCTGATCACAACCTAGTAGATAGGAGCGGGCTGGTAGATCAGTGGTAGATCGCTTCCTTGGCATGGAAGAGGCCGCGGGTTCAATTCCCGCCCAGTCCATACCGCTTCCTGCAGGCATTCCGTGAAACGCGCGGGCAAACCCGCAGGCAGGGATCCTTCTTTTTTTTTTCAGTTCCCACCCATTTTTTATCCTGCAGCACCAAACAGGGTTTTAGGACAGACCCGGTATGGTGCAGACATTCCTCTTCTCGGCAGGCGGCCTGCGGTGCGCAATGCCGCTTACCCTCATCAAGTCGGTAATACAGATGATCGCAATGAGCCCTGCCGGTTCCGCACCACGGAGTATGGCAGGGACCATCAACCTCCACGGCAGGACAATTCCGGTCTATGCCATGGGAGAACTCCTTGGGATGCCCGGCCATTCCCCCCGGATCTCTGACATGCTCCTCATAGCCTGTACGGGCAGTGAAACCATTGCCCTGTGGATCGACGGGATCCGCAGCGTGGATGAACTCTTACTCTCCTCTCCTGGGGAGAAGACCGGGGAAAGCGACGTCATTTCGATCCCGGGCCTTGTCATCACTCCTGCCGGCGTAGTCCTGATCACCGACCTTGCATTATTCCTCGCCCACCCGCTGGAAAAATCCGGGCGTGACGCACTCTGGGCATTACGGAGGGCAGAGGTCCACCCCCTTGCGAGCGAGGGAATTCTCCAGGATCACAATACCGTGAACGCAATCCTGAACGAGCGCGCCGCTAAGATGCTTCCTCCCGAACCGGGATCCCAGGTCTCGGAGATGACCGAGGTTCTTCGCTTCCAGCTTGCCTACCGGCAGTTTGCCATCGAGATGAAATTTGTCCGTGAAGTGATCCTCACCGGCGAGATCACGCCGGTCCCTGGCACCCCGGACTTTATCAGCGGTATCTGCGCAGCCCGCGGCCAGATAATCTCGCTTGTGGATCTCCGTGCACTCCTTGAGATCCCGGAGAAGGGCTTAACCGATTTAAACCGGGTGATCGTAATAACGGACGGCAAGATCACGTTCGGCATCCTTGCCGACAACATCAGCGGTGCCGGGTCAGTCTCCCTTGACCAGATCGCACAACCCCATTCCACGGAACTCCCGGGCAGCCACCGGTACCTCAAAGGCATCCTCAACCAGGATATCTTCATCCTTGATGCAAAAAAGATCCTTGAGGATCCCGGCATCATTGTCGAAGATGCCTAGGGTTTTTTTTAAAGAAAAAACGGGCTCTTTAGAAATGGACATGAACAATATCGGTTCACACCTGAATGATGAAAATCAGGGGTGTTGGACAAAGGGATGACCCCCCTTATCAGGGCCCCTCACGAGGTAAGGCGGGACAGATTACCGTATCAGGAATACCGCTCATCGGGGCTCGCCTTTGTGGAGCATGGCCGTGGATGGGGACCCCGGTGAAAATTTTTCAGCAGCATTGGGGGGGTCAGGGGGGCTTGCCCCCTTGGGGTGCCTCCCCCTTTGGGGGAGAGAGGGGGTCACCCTCGCAATTCCACTTGAGCGTTTCTGAAAGGATTTACCACGAAAATTATCATAGATTCCGATTCCAGACCATTTACATGACACTTGTGATGCCTGCCGCCACCCCCGCGGGGCGCCCCCGTGGCGGCCCCAATTCGGTTTATTTTTGAAATGCCCCCACAAGAGCTCATCCGCCCGGAGGGCCACGCATTGAGTCCACGCGAAAAGCGTTATCGCATCCACAGCTGACCATTGCGCGACATTGGGGGCCTCACCGCCCCCATAAGGAGCGAGAAGGATACGGGCGAGGACGGTTGTGTTTAAATTTTTTTCATCCGGTTTTCATCGTCCGGGTGTGAACGTACGTTCATGCGTGTTTCTCCAGAAACAAAAAATAAAAACCCGCTTTTCCTGACAGGATCAGATCATTAGGTTAATACAATCCGGCACCAGTCTATTTTCTAATTACCGGAGGGTATCAACAGGGGGCTATGAAGAAAGATGCTTGAATCCTTTACCAATATGAAGGTCGGGACCAAAATCCTGGTCATCTGCCTGTTCCTGGCAATTGTCCCGACACTGCTGCTTGGGATCATGGCGTACACCACCTCGAGTACCGTCATCAGTGAACAGACGGAGCGGTTACTCGAGACCCAGGTCCAGGACATGAAAGGCTGGACCAACGATGTCTACAAACTCACGCGCAACAAAGTCAACAGTGACCTCAACGTAGCCAAACAGAACTTCTACGGGAAAGGTACCCCGGAGATCATCGACGGCAAGATGACGCTTATCGACAGCGGCGGGAACCGGTATATCGTGAACGATAACTATGAGATTGTCGATAACGTCCAGAGGATGGTTGGCGGGGCGGCAACCGTCTTCCAGGTGTACGATGGCAGTTATGCGGTCCGCATCTCGACCAATGTTGAGGGGCCGGACGGGAAGCGGGCAGTCGGGACGCACCTCACCGATGATGTCTATGACTACACGGTCAACAACGACAAGACCTACTATGGCAGGCGTGACCTCTTCGGGAAGAACTATGTCACGGCATACGAACCGATCAAGGATCCCAAAGGGAATATCATCGGGGTGCTCTTTGTCGGTACCGAGGAAGGCCAGACCCTTGACGTGGTCAAGACCAGTATCCGGGATACGGTCGTGGGCCAGAACGGGTACATGTACGTGATCGACAGCAGTGGAACGGTCCTTGTGCACCCGTCACTGGCCGGGCAGAACTGGCTGGATAAGGATTTTGTCCAGGAGATGTTTGCAAAGAAAGAAGGTACCATCCCCCACGAGGTCGACGGGACCGAGGTCCTTGATGCCTACACCTACTATGAACCCCTTGACTGGTATATCGTCTCCCGTGCGGAGCTCTCGGATTTCACCGGCCCCATCATCACCATCCGGGACACCATCTTTGCGCTGGCAATTGCATCGATGGCAATCGGCACAACCATAGCCATTCTCTTTGGCCGCTCGATATCCGGCCCGCTCCAGCAGGTCGTCATCATGATCAGCGAACTGAGAAACGGGCACCTGTCGGCACGACTCAATATCCGCAGGAAGGACGAGATCGGGGTCATGGCAGCGACCATGGATGAGTTTGCCGAAGATCTCCAGACCAATGTTGTCGGCGACATCAAAAAGATCGC
>DUHF01000239.1:0-3422 GCA_013331015.1 Methanoregula sp. | reverse complement strand
GCCCTTCGGATGATGGTTGAGTCCCTTGACCACCTCCACAAGGAGACGATCAAGCTCACGGATGCTGCCCGTGCCGGGGATCTCTCGGTTCGCGGGGATGAGTACGCATTCCGGGGCGGGTACCGCATGATCATTGCCGGTTTCAACAAGACCCTTGAGACCATCACCGAACCGGTCAACGAAGCCATGCGCCTCTCGCGGTTTTATGCTGCCGGCGATTTCACGGCCCGGTTCGATGACAAGATCCCGGTTGCCGGCGAGTTCGTTGCCTATCGGGATGCCCTCAACACCACCGGTATCGAACTCCAGCGACTGATGAAACTCATCAACGAGGAACTGTATGAAGGAGTCAGCGTCCTCTCGCTTGCGTCAAGCGAGATCTTAAGTATCACCACCCAGCTCTCGTCTGCCAGTTCCCAGACGGCAGACACGGTCAACACGACATCAGATACCGTAGAAGGGGTCAGGAAGAAGACCGATCTGGTGAACCAGAAGACCAAAGAGATGTCGGAGAAGGCCATGAAGGCGCTCGCGGTCTCCGGAGACGGGCAGCGCTCGGTCCAGGAGATCCTTGACGGGATGAACCATATCCAGCGCCAGATGGACATGATCGGCATGAATGTCATCAAGCTCCAGGAGCAGAGCCAGGCCATCGGGGAGATCATCGCAACGGTGACTGACATCTCCGAGCAGTCGAACCTGCTTGCGGTCAACGCCTCCATCGAAGCGGCAAAAGCCGGGGAACTCGGGAAGGGCTTTGCCGTTGTGGCGCACGAGATCCACAACCTTGCCGAGCAGTCCAAGCAGGCGACCGGGAACATCCGTACGATCTTAACCGATATCCAGCGCGGGGTTTCGTCAACCGTGGTCTCAACCGAGCGCGGCACAAGCTCTGTTGCCGATGCAGCAAGGAGGACGAGCGACGCCAAGGAGGCCATCGAGGTGCTCACCCGGTCGATCGCCGACTCTTCGCGGGAAGCCATCGAGATCGCATCCTCCATCCACGAGCAGGCAACCGGCATGGACCAGATCTCCGGGGCCATGGAGAACATCCGCGATGCTGCCCAGAAGAACCTCGAGATCACCAGGAAAGCCGAGAAGACGGCAGAAGACCTGCACACGCTCGGCGTCAGGTTAAAGAAGATCACCGAACAGTACCATGTCTGAAGGCATCCGGCAATGATGGATCCGGATGGGGAATTCCGGAAGAAGCTGCTCGCCACGTTCCGGGAGGAAGCGGACGAGCACTTGACCGAGATGATCGGGGATCTGCTGGCGATTGAGAAAGCAGACCCGGAAAATGTAGCGGAGCATATCGAGCGGGCCTACCGGAAAACGCACAGCCTCAAAGGGGCTGCCCGGGCAGTGCAACTGCGGGAGATCGAGAGCGTCTGCCAGAACATGGAGACGGTCTTCTCCGCCATGAAAAAAGGGCAGTATACCCCGGATGCGGAAGCGTTCGATCTCTTCCATGAAGCCATCACGGTTGTCCGTAACCTCATGGGAGAAGGTGAACCCATGGGGGGATCTGCAAGTGAGATCAACCGCCGGATTCGTATGCTTGAGGGGGGGGACGGGAAACAGATCAATGGGATAAAATCACGTGATGGCACCAGAGAGCCCGCGATCCCATCCCCCCCGGGAGGTGATGCCGTCTCCCGCGTTACCGATCCAAAAAAGGAGAAGATGCCCCCCGGGATCCACGAGGATTTGCCGGAAGGATCTGCAACCGCAGACGGATCCGACCCGGTACCCGGTCTCTCCTCAACGGACCGGGGGTTTTCCCTGCCAGCCCACAAGGAGACCCGGACCGTCCGGGTTGCTGCAGACAAACTCGACCGGCTCATCACCGGTTCGGACAACCTGTTGTCAACCCGCCTGTTCATTGCCCACCGGCTGCTGGAACTCGAGGAGATGACAACCCGGTTTGGCATCTGGCGCTGGAACCACACGCTGGTCTCAAACGATCTCCACCATCTCCGGGAGACCTCGTTTGGCAAGCAGCGCACGGAACTGCCGCCGGACCTTGTCCTGCCACTCCAGCGGATCGTGGAGTTTTTAGAGTACAACCGGGAATTTGTTACCGCACTCCAGCACGATCTTGGCGCCCATATCCATGAGACCGAGATTGACCAGTCGGCGCTCGAAGCAAGTACCAAGACGATCTCGGATTTGATCCATGACGCCGTCCTCCTCCCCATTGCAAGCGTGTTGGTGCCCTTCAACGGGCTGGTGAGGGATTATTCGCGCAAGAGCGGCAAGCAGGTGGACCTCGTGATCGAGGGCGGGGAGATCGAGATGGACCGGCGTATTATTGAGGCACTCAAGGATTCCATCATGCACCTGATCCATAACAGCATCGACCACGGGATCGAATACCCGGACATCCGGGCCCTCAAGAAAAAACCGGAACGCGGGACCGTGCGGATCCGGGTCGTGCCGCTCTCCGGCAGCAAGGTCAATATCGAGATCTCCGATGACGGGACCGGTATCGATCCTGCCGGCATCCGCAGGGTTGCACGGGAACGGGGTTTCATCACCCAGAAGGAAGAGGCGGGCCTCTCCGACAGCCAGATCCTCTGGCTTGTCTTCAAATCAGGGTTGTCCACAAGCCCCATCATCACCGATCTCTCGGGCCGGGGCCTTGGCCTTGCCATTGTCGAGGATACCGCAACCCGTCTTGGCGGGAAAGTCTCCATTGCCTCGGAAATGAACACCGGGACCACCATCCGCATCACGGTGCCGGTCCGGCTTGCCACGCTCAGGGGCGTTATCGTCAAATCGGCCAACCAGCGGTTCGTACTCCCCATGCAGCAGGTCAAACAGGTGATGCGGGTGGGGACCAATGCCATCGTCTTCGAGGGGGACGGGCAGTCGCTCCTCTTCGAGGGCGGGATGATCAGGACGATCCGGCTTGCCGATGCGCTTGGGATCCTCACCACACCTTCCCCCGAAGAGGGGAGGACGCATGTCCCGGTCATCATCCTTGCGTATGGTGCCGGCCAGATTGCCTGTATTGTCGACGAGGTGGAACAGGTGCAGGAGATCGTTATCCGGCCGCTGGGAAGCCAGCTGCGGCGGGTAAAGCGGATCACCGGGGCGGTCCTCCTGGGGGACGGCTCGCTTGCGCTGGTTCTCGATCCGCTCGAACTGATCCAGGAGTCCCTCAAGGGAACCCCGGTCACCGCCCGTAAAGTTCCGGGCCGGTTCAAGCAGAAGAACGTGCTGGTGGTTGAGGATTCGGTTACGTCCCGCACCCTCCTCCAGACCTTAATCGAGCGGGCAGGATACCATGTCCGGACCGCAAACGACGGGATCGAAGCATTCGCAATCATTAAACAGCACCAGATCGATATTGTTGTTTCGGATATCGATATGCCCCGGATGAACGGCTTCACCCTCACGGAGAAGATACGCGCAGA
>DUHF01000261.1 GCA_013331015.1 Methanoregula sp. | reverse complement strand
CATTGGGGGCCTTGCCGCCCCCAAACCCCCGTTTGCGATGAACGGCCGCCGACCAAAAAGGGCGCCCCCGTGGCGGCCTCAATTTTTGTTTTTTATGGAATGCCCCCCCAGAGCTTGTCCGTCAAGAGAGTCCCACATTGAGTCCACGCAAAAGCGTTATCGCACCCGCAAGCCCTGGACCATTGCGTGACGTTGGGGGCCGTACCGCCCCCATAAGGAGCGAGAAGGATACGGGCGAGGACGGTTGTGTTCAATTTTTTTCAACCGATTTTCATCGTTTGAATGTGAACTCCCGTTCATGCCCGTTTCTTCAGAGCAGGAAATGTTATTCTCCGTGAAGTAAAAGGCAACCGGCAAAAATTGTCCCGGCAGGTGCGGATGCTCATCGGCAGGCACGATTCCACAGCATCAGGATTCGTCAGCACTCTCCATGAGCTCGCCTTCCTCCACCTCATCCTGCGTACACCAGATCTCGATGGTTTTCTCGACGCCGATATATTCCTGGTGGTACTCTTCAAGGGTCGAACCGGGCGTCATGGGGACCGAGCTCACAACGGATCCTGCCCTGAACCCATACAGTTTCCTGAACTGCCATCCGGGTCCGAGCACGGCCGTCCGTTCATAATAAACGTCCTGGGCCAGCTGGTGGGTGAAGTAGATGCCCGGCTCCAGTTCAAAGAGCGGCTCCCGGACATAGCGCCGGATATACCAGCGGAGTTCGGCAATCAGCGAGAGCGCACTGCTCAACGTTGAGCAGGTGATCGATACGCCACAGGAACGTCTCTTCGGGTGGTAGAACCGCAGGACATGACGGCTCGTCTCGGACGAGAAAAGGGTGTGATGGAGATCAATTCCTTCGCGCTGGATTAAGAGGATGTTCATCCGGATCTCCCGAAAGAAAATGGGATGATTGGAACGATGCAGGAGAACTGCATCAGGTGTACATGCGGTTCTCGGCCACCGCTTCGTTCTTGACCTTGCGGACCGCTGCGGTGAAATCGGCCATCTCAACGCGTTCGCCTTCGCGCCGGACGGCCATCATGCCGGCCTCGCGGCAGATCGATTCGAGCTCTGCACCGGTCGTGTTCTCTGCCGAATGTGCGATCGACTCCAGGTCAACATCGGCAAGATGCATCTTCCGTGAATGGATCTTCAGGATCTGGAGCCGGGCGTCCTTGTCAGGCAACGGGATCTCGATGAGCCGGTCGAACCGGCCGGGGCGCAGGAGCGCCGGATCGAGCATGTCAGCCCGGTTGGTGGCGGCCATGATCCGCACATTGCCGCGGTTGTCAAACCCGTCCATCTCGGCAAGGAGCTGCATGAGCGTCCGCTGCACTTCGGCGCTTCCCGAGGTGCCATCGTTTGTCCGCATGCTGCCGACCGCATCGATCTCGTCGATGAAGACGATGGCAGGGGCCCGCTCGCGGGCAAGCTGGAAGAGCTCGCGGACCAGCCCGGCCCCTTCGCCGATAAACTTGTGGACGAGCTCGCTGCCGGACATGCGGATAAAGGTTGCTTTTGCCTCGTGGGCTACGGCCTTGGCGATCAGGGTCTTTCCCGTGCCCGGCGCCCCGTAGAGCAGGATGCCTTTCGGGGGCTCGACCCCGATACGCCGGAAGATCTCCGGACGGGTGAGCGGGTACTCGACCGATTCCCGCACTTCCTTGATCTGGTGGAGGAGCCCGCCGATCTGGTCGTAACAGATCTCCGGCGATTCCTCGAGTTCCATGACCCGGACGCGGGCATCGTAGATGTTGCCGATGACCCTGACAATGGAGAGTGCGTTGTTGACCGCAACCTTTGCCCCCGGTTTCAGCTGTGAGCGGAGCTCTTCCGGCGTATTGGTGAGATATTCCTGGTTATTCCCCTGCTGCCGGAGGTACACGTCCCCGTTCTCCAGGATGTCGACTACCACGGCAACAAAGAGCGGCATGCGCTTGAGCTGGTTGTTCTCCCGCTTGAGCTGGCCGTTCTCCTTTTGCAGTTCTTCCACTTTCACCTTCATATCGAGGAGGGAAGCCTCGAGCTCGTGGAACCGGATCTGGTATTTGAGCTCGGATGGAGGTGCAGTGTTGTTAACGGCAGTCTCTTCCATATTACTCTTATATCTTTATCTTCAACCATTTATGTGGTGTGATTTTGCATATACGGGGGAGAGGGATATCACGGGGGCGGGCGAGCGGCCCGCTGCTGGTCAGCCCGGTACCGATCTCGTTTCTGTCGGGCGTTGATCCGGATTCCGGGATCATTGTGGAGAAAGGCCACCCGCTGCAGGGCGCCTCGGTGAGCGGAACCGTGCTTGCATTCCCGTACGGGAAAGGTTCCACGGTCGGGTCCTACGTGCTCTATGCCCTGAGCCAAAACGGGCATGCACCGGCGGCCATCATCAATGCAGAGGCGGAAGCCATCATCGCAACCGGCGCCATCATCGGCGGGATCCCGATGATCGACCGGATCGGGATCCCGCCCGGCCGGCTCAGGAACGGTACGGTGGTGACGGTAGACGGTGACCTCGGCGAGCTGGAGTACGAGGAGTCCCCGGAGGAATCCTGACCGTTCCGCGTGAGAGATCCCGTGATACTGCTATCCGGCATGCTTTCTTGCTCTGCCCCCGCCACTGCGGCATCTTACCGTGGATTACGCCGGCATACTGGTGCAGAGATATGCTCTCCCATCCGGTACTGCCGGGCATCAGAAGCGCCCCCGCTCCCGGCAGGGCGGGGCCGGCGCACCGGGGACCCTCACATCCCGTGAAACAGGTCCGGCTGTGAAGATTGCAGTAAACAACGGTGGTTTTACGATTTTTCACTCGTACATTTCCTGTGATAACCGCCGCCGCCCCCGAAGGGACGCTCCCGCGGCCGGATCAATCCGGGTTCTTCTCTTTTTGGATTGAGAACAGTTGACGGAACAACGGTTTCCTGAAAAAACCCTCACGACCCCGCCGTGCCCCCGGGGGGCCTGAGGCAGGGATCCCTTGCACGTAGTGGTCAGTTCAGCAATTCCCGTCCTCCGGGGATGAACTCATCGTTCCTGCACGGTTCTCCGGCCCGGCCGTTTTGTCCCGGTCACAACCCTCAAATAACTCCTGCCCGTACATTCTGGTATGCACTATATCACCGCGTTCCTCGCAACCCTCCTGCTCTGTGCGGCACTCGTCCTTGCCGGCTGCACCGGCACCCCGGCAGGACCGGCAGCAACAACTGCCCCGACCACGGCACCGGCAACCGCCACACCGGCAACGAACAATCTTGTCGTCTCGCCCACGGACGTTGTTCCGGAAAACAACCTGGTGAGCGTCATTGTCCAGGAAAAGGAATACAATGCAAACATACCCGTTGTTTTTGATGGCGGCAAGGGACAGTACCTGGTGAAATCCGCCCAGGTCACCCTCTACCGTTCTGACGGTCAGGTCATCACCGTGCCGCTCGGTATCCGGAAGGGAGACGTGGTGAACCTTGAGGGGACACGGCAGACCGACCGCGTTGTCGTGCATGTCTCCCAGGTGAATGGTATGACCTACAAGGTTACCGATGTCCTGAGCGAGTACCGGACGCGGTGAGGACAGCAATTTCACTCCTTTTTGATCGAAATAACAAAAATTTGCAGACCATCCGGAATCCGGATACCTGCATCAGGTTCACCATCTGCGGTAGCTTGAATGAAATTCTCATGCCGGATTTTTTTACAACGCCCTTTTCGTCATATGTCCTGTCCCGGAATGATGTTCCAGACCTTTTTTAAAAGTACGAGCAAGCCCACCCCTCCCGGGTTCGCCCGGCCGCCTTACCGGGGCCTCGCCGGGCAGGGATGGTGTATGAAAACTTACCTTTGAAAGAGGGGGCCGGGGGAGCACTCCCCGGGCTGCCTCCCCCCGGGGGGAGAGCGGAGATCACCCTCTCAATACGGGAAATCGTCAGGGTATCGTCACCTTTCAGCGGCTACGTTCTTGTGTGAATGGACGCCTCCCTTGCGCCAGCCGTGCCCCCTTCGTGGGCGGGGGCGCATGCGATTCATCAGTAGCACCGGTAGTTCTGATTCCTGGGTATACAACGCCCCCGCAACCGGGGCACCATGGTGGCGGGGCGAAGCCCCTGGAGCGTCTGCGTTTTTG
>DUHF01000076.1 GCA_013331015.1 Methanoregula sp. | reverse complement strand
GTTCATGTGCGTTTCTACAGAGCCTCTTTTTTTTAAATCTCTAACTTCCGGCAAATCCTGCATCAATCCCCAAAAGAAATATACCGCATCCTCTGCAATGGAGTTATAGATGGCATTTTGCACTTCGTGCGGTGAGGAACTTCCGGCCGGCTCCAGATTCTGCGAGAACTGCGGGGCCCCGGTTGAGCAGGTTCCCGAACCGGTTACAGAACCCCTGCCCCCGCCGGCAGAACTTCCGGCCCCGCTTCCCCGCCAGCCGCTGGTTCCCTCACCTCCGCCGGCAAAACCCCTGCCCCTTGTCCCGATCATTGTGATTCTGTTCCTCATCCTGGTTCTTGCTGCCGGCGCATGGTTTGTCGGTCTGCCGTACCTCCAGAAAGCGGGAATCGGCCTTTCGCCAACTCCGGTCCCAACCACCGTCCCGACCCCACTTCCCGTCACCCTTCCGCCGGCTGCCACGTTTGAAACACCGGTCCCGTGGGTCACGCCAACCGGCCCGGTCCGGAAACTGGATCCCCGGTACGAAGAGTACTATGACGAGATTTACACCCTTGACCAGTTCTTTGCGTATGGTCAGAAAGAGACGTTTGCCTACGATCTTGCCACCCCTCCGCTGTTCATAAAGTTCAACCTGACACCCAGAATGATAAGCCGGACAAAGGTCATCAACATCGGCCTCTCTTCTGAAGAGACTATCGTTGTCACGTACCCGAACCCCAATGCATGGTTCGAGATAAAGATAATCGATGCCGGTAATGGGGCCGTAGTTGAGGCAAAAGGATATGGCAAGGACTACCCGGATGTGACAAAAAGTGAGTTCATGGTCCGGAACCCCGGAAATTATCTTGTTGAGATGTCAGGTAATGACGTAACCGCAGATATCAGCATCATGACAGGCAAGAGCTGATTTTTCCTCTTTGCTGACCGGTGCAGGTTAACCCGGTTCCCAATAACCGGGGATCCGGGCAACATTTCCGGATTTCGGGTTCATCAGAGTACTTTCTGCACCGCAGAACCGTGCATGAACGAGGGTTCGCACCCTATAGGACAGGCGCAAAATGCCCGGCAGGACCCCTCTTTTCAGGATATAATCGCCCCCTTCTCGCTATCCCTGCCCCAGTTGGAGGCTCAACAGCGCTTTGCGATGCCACGGCAATATCAAAACGGGACCCTCGACAAAAAATGATTTCACAAAAGTGCTTTTGTAGAAATGGGCATGAACCGGGGGGTTCACCCTCAAACGATGAAAATCAGGAGTATTGGACAAAGGGATGCTCCCCCGCCGCGAGGCGCCCTTCGGGGCAGCGGCCGTTCATCGCAAACGGGGGTTTGGGGGCATTTTGCTTCCATCATCATTCCTAACGTTTTCCCATGAATATCATCATTGATTACGATTCCAGATCTTTTGCATGATATTTGCGATGCCTGCCGCCACCCCCGCACAGGCGCCCCCGTGGCGGCCCCAATTCGGTTTTTTTAGGAAATGCCCCCTCAAGAGTTCATCCGTCCAGAGGCGCCCGCATTGAGTCCATGCGGAGCATTATCGCTTCCGCAAGCCCTGGACCATTGCGCGACGCTTTAGGTCCTTGCCGCCCCCATAAGGAGCGAGAAGGATACGGGCGAGGATGTCTGTTTTTCTAGTCGGGCATTCTCATCATTCAGGTGTGAACCGATATTGTTCATACCCGTTTCTCCAGAGTTCACAAAACAGAAATTGTGGCTGCCGCACCGGCCCGCTTTCTCGTAACCGGACAAATGGGTACATGTTCCCCCCTCGTAGCGAAAGATGGCTTCTCTCAAAAGAAAAAGTGCCCGGTTCTTATTCCCCGGCCCGCGAATCGATGATCTCGAAGATGAGTTTCTTCCCAAATATCTTCTCAAACGCCTTCTTCTCGCTCTCGATTCCCCAGATCTCCAGCTGGCAGTCGCCCCGGGCAATGATCTGGAGATGGACATTCTCGTCATCAACGGCACTGAACCGGACATGCCGGATAAGCGCCGTGTGGCTCCGGTCCAGGGTCTCGCCGAAACGGACAAAGGTGGCAAGAACCTTTAGCGCGTCGCGCTCACGGGGGCCCAGTTCGTCCATCCCGAAATCGTTCTTCCGGGGCGCCTTTTTCCGGTGGAACCGGGCAATCATTGCCACAAAAGCGATCTCAGCCTCGTTGAAACCGAGCAGTTCAGAGTTCCTGATGATATAATACGAGTGGGAATGGTGGTTGGTATACGAGATGAACGACCCGATATCGTGGAGGAATGTTGCATATTCCAAAAGTTCGCGTTCCTTTGCCCCGTACGGGTGGAGCGAGAGGCCAAGAGCCGAGTCGAAGAGTTCAAGGACAAGGGCGGTCACGGTCCGGGCATGGACCTCGTTGATCCCGCAGGACCGGCCCAGCTGGAGAACGCTGCGCTGGCGGGGCGAGAGTTCGCCAAGGAGCGGGAAGGCGTCCATCCGCGAGAGGTAATCGACCAAGAGGCCGTCCTGCAACCCGCGGCCGGTTACGGCAATACTGTCAAGCCCGAGCTCCTGCATGAACACATCGAGAATGGCAGCGCCCGGGATGATGATGTCCGCCCGTTCGGGGTTGATGCCGGGTATCTTCCGTCGCTCTTCGAGCGGCAGGGAGCAGAGGAGATCGATTACCCTGCGGAGATCTGCTGAACTCAGGGAGGGATCTTTTAGCTGGGTTCGCGGGGGCAGGGCTTTTGCTGCGATCTCGGCAAGGTTCATGATAGTTCCGGAACTCCCGATAGCACATTCGATCTTCTCTTTTTTGATCTTTGCTGCCGAACGCAGGATGGCATTCCGGACATGGTTCTGGATCTTCCGGTACTGTGCAGCAGAGACCGGCCCGTTGCCGGTTCCGGCACCATACTGGCTTGCCAGCCGGATTGCCCCGAGCCGGAAACTGTGGAGATAGCGGTAATTCTTACTGTCCCCGACCGCAACCTCCGTGCTGCCGCCCCCGATATCGATAAAGAACGCGGTCTGGTCGGGAAGGTGGGTGCCGCTTGCCACACCAAGGTAGATGAGCCGTGCCTCCTCCTGGCCGGAGATGACCCGGACATCGAGCATTGCTTCCTGCCGCAGGAGGTGTAAAACCGCGTGCTGGTTGACCGCCTCCCGCATGGCAGAGGTGGCAACCGCAACAAACTCCTCCGTGCCAAAGGAGCGGGCAAGGTCATGGAACTTTTTGCAGACCATGACGAGCCGATCACCTGCTTCGGGCCGGATCTCCTCGTCCTCGAATTCCCCTTCGCCAAGCCGCACCTGCTGCTTTTGCCGGGAGAGGATGGTATAAGAGTGATTGGGATTGAGCCGGACTACCAGGAGACGCACAGAGTTGGTGCCGATATCAATGAAGGCGACGACCCGGCCGTCAGGACCTGCCGGGGGATCGGTCACCGGATCACCAGTTCCCGTCCAAAGGCTTTCAAGAAGAGATCAGCCTTGCCGCGGGCATGGTCCTTCTCCACCGCAGCATCAGTCTCCGCAATCACGTCGCAGGAAACAAAACCCGTGCTGATGATGCAGTGAACTTCCTGGACGGTACCGAGATGCTCGTAGTCAAGACCGTCGGCAACCCGGAGGAGTGCAGACAGCGCAAGCGATCGCTCCTGGTACCGGGGTGCAATGAGGGGGTATAACGGGTGATCCTCCGGGGACCTCCTGCCCCGGTGGGAGAACGCGGCAAGCGCAATGACCGCCCGCTCTTCGATATCGAGTGGCAGGGTCTCTGCGGCAATGATGGCCCGGGCACTCCGTTCATGGTGCTTCCTCCGCCCGCCCTTCCAGCCAATATCATGCAGCATCGCGGCACATTCGAGCAGGAGCCGGTCCCGGGCGGTGAGGTGGTGGAACGGACGGGTGCCGTCAAAGAGCATGAGGGCGAGCCGGGTCACGTGGCGCTCATGGGTAAGGAGTTCCGGTGCCATGGCAGCAATTGGTTCTGCCGCAGCCCTGACTTCCGCAACCGGGGCGATTCCAGCCGGAACAAACCGCTGCCGGCGTCCGGTTACCAGGGTTGACCGGAGCTCGTCCCAGGTGCCGGCCCGGAACTGCGACTCCCAGTACCGCACAAAACGGCGGTGGAGGAGGATGCGTTCCTTCTCCCGGTCCCGCAGGAAGACTTTGAGGCTTCCAAGCGTTGCCGTATCCGGGCGTTTCTCCTCGTTTGCGGAACGGAACCGGCTGCGTTCCTTCAAGAGGATACGGGTGATTGCATCGATCCAGACATCGCAGTCGTGCAGGTCACCGAGGATCTCCTGGATCATCCTGACCCGGGCATGCGGTTTTGCAAGCCCCCTGCGGTACACGGGGCCATAGATCTCCATGGTGTACCGGAGTTTTTTTGCGGCAATCCGGGTGGCATGGTGCTCGGCCACCGCATCCGGGTGGTTCACCCAT
The DNA here is from genome assembly GCA_013331015.1 of Methanoregula sp. Taxonomy (GTDB): domain Archaea; phylum Halobacteriota; class Methanomicrobia; order Methanomicrobiales; family Methanospirillaceae; genus Methanoregula; species Methanoregula sp11803u. The sequence goes on along the minus strand of DUHF01000076.1, from coordinate 819 downwards.
GGCTCGTACGAGAGGAGGGCAAGAAGCCGGGATTCGATCCGGGCTGCCGCAAGCGTGGGAATCCCATACGCGAGTGCCTGCCGGGGAATGCGCCGGTCACTGGCAGCGGGAGGGCAAAATGCTTCCCGCATCTCAGGAACTACTCCGCTCTTCTCCAGTGAATCGAGCGCAGAGAGGACCCGCTGCTGGTGCCGGGCACGATGGCTGGAGAGGTCAGAGAGGAGATACCGCACAGCCAGCGCGGCGGGAGGTTCGGATCCATCATCCCCGTGCCGTTTCTTCCAGGCAGCCAGTTGCTTCTTGTTGTATTTCTGGAGAAATGCGATCTGGACATCAGCGTCCCGGGCTTCCCCGAGAGCGCGGGTGATGCCGGCGATTGAAGCCATCCAGCGGCCATACGATTTTTGGGAGAAACAGGGCCGGAAGACGGGAAGTGCGGCCCGGAGCCTTCGCGAGGCAACCCGCATCCGGTGAATATACTCGATATCGTCAGATACCCTCACCCCGTCAATCTCCTGCGCGAACGCTTCAAGGAGCGGGGGGAGGCGACGGATCATAAACCAGCAGAGGCCGGTGGGACCGGCCCGGGGGTTATTGGGGGGCATCGTGCCAGATTCCCCGGTGTTCGACAAGCCAGCCCTGGGCGTTCAGGGGCACGGTTGCCGTCCCGGGAACATACCGGGAATAGGTCCTGTCCGCATCCAGGATGCGGATCTTCACGTTGTCACCCAGCTGCACCGGCAGGATGGATGCGGTAATTGCCGTGCGGATTGCAGGATCCTCTACGGGAAAGAGGATCTCCACCCGCTTGTCAAGGTT
>DUHF01000050.1 GCA_013331015.1 Methanoregula sp. | reverse complement strand
ACGCTCATCTTTTACCGGTTCACGACCGGCGGGATCAAGGAGAGCAGCGCGGTCGCGTTTGTGATGATCGTTGCCTGCTTTGTGGTCTTCCTTATCCTCCGGTCAGTTACCCGGTATATCGGGAGGTACGATGATAGAGTTTGATCAGGTCTCCATCGGGCTTGGCGACTTCCTCCTCGACAAGGTCTCCCTCTCCATAGGGAAAGGCGACTATTACTGCATCATGGGACCTTCAGGTGCAGGGAAGACCATCATCCTCGAAGCGATTGCTGGCCTTCTTGTCCCGGATAGCGGAAGGATCCTGCACAATGGAGAGGACGTGCGGGGCATTCCTCCCGAGAAACGCAGGATCGGGCTCGTGTACCAGGACTACTCCCTCTTTCCCCACATGACCGTTGAGAAGAACATCGCGTTCGGCATGCGCATGCGTCACCTGCCAGAACCAGAGATAACCGAGCGGGTCCGGCAGCTGATGCACCAGTTTGGGATCTCGCATATCGCAGCAAGGGCCCCTTTTACCTTAAGCGGCGGCGAACAGCAGCGCGTGGCAATCGCACGGGCGCTCGCCATCGAGCCCGAACTGCTCCTGCTGGACGAGCCGCTCTCGGCCCTTGATCCGGTCACCCGCGAACAGTTCATCGGGGAACTCCGCTCGCTCCACCGCGACGAGGGGCTGACCATTGTCCATGTCACCCACGACCGTCGCGATCCGATAAGTCTTGGCACCCGGATGGCCATGATCATCGACGGCCGCCTGATCCAGGAAGACCGGGTAGGTACGATATTCTCTTCGCCACACGGGGAGCAGGTTGCCCGGTTCATCGGGTACGAGAATATCCTGAAAGGCACGGTGACCTCCAGTACAGAAGGGCTCTGCACCGTGGATATCGGGGGCAGCCGGGAGGTAGCCGTGGTGGCAGATGCAGGAAAAGGAGATAGGATCGCCCTGTGCATCCGGGCCGATACCATCACGGTATCTCGAAATGACGGCCAAAAGACAAGTGCACGGAATACATTTTTCGGGACGATTACCCGGAAAGACAGCCTTGGATCGCTTGCGACCATCACGGTCGATATCGGGGTTGAGATAACCGCACTGGTTACTGGTAAATCTGTTGAGGAGATGGAACTGGATATCGGCACCCCGGTGTGCATCTCATTCAAAGCAACGGGTGTTCATATGATTCATGAATGATCTGCAAAAAACTTCAATGCACTGGGTTGGAGGAGCTCACGAAAAAATCCATACACACGGGAGGGTTGGCATTTTCGGTTAAGAATTTAAAAAAAAAATGTTCGTGAAACCATTTGGTTACCAACTGCTAACCAAATGATGTTAACAAATACCAAAAAGAAACATTAAAAAAGCGCTGATATCTACCTTCATGCCGGTTAATTATGACGAAAAATGTGCATGTTGGATTCATCTCCATAATGTTTGTCCTGCTGCTCCTGACGGCCGTATTTGCGGGTTGTACAGGAACCACCCCGGAACAGACTCCCGCGACTACCCCGGCACCTGCTGCAACCACGGTTGCCGAGAAGGAAAAACTTCTGCTTGCTACAACGACAAGCCTGTACGATACCGGGCTTTTAAACTACCTTGAACCAAAGTTTGAGGAGAAGTACAATGTTGATCTCCTGATCACCTCGCAGGGTACCGGTAAGGCCATCGAACTTGCCAAGAACGGTGACGCCGACGTCCTGCTGGTACACTCCCCATCCCAGGAGAAGGCGTTCATGGATGGCGGCAACGGGCTCAACAGGCGAACGTTTGCCTACAACTACTTCTTAATTGTTGGACCTGAAAACGACCCGGCCGGCATTAAGGGCATGACGCCGGAGGAGGCCTTCAAGACGCTCATGCAGAAGGGCAAGGCTGGCGACACGAAGGTAATCTTTGTCTCCCGCGGCGACAACTCCGGCACCCACTCAGCCGAGAAGACCATCTGGAAGAATGCGAAGTACAATTATTCTGTCGATGTCCAGAAATCCGGTACCTGGTATGTCGAAGCCGGCAAGGGTATGGGAGAGACACTCCAGATGGCAAGCGAGAAGGGTGCATACACCTTAACCGATGAAGGCACCTTCCTTGCCTATGCAAACAACCTCAACCTCGTCCCGATCGTTTCAGAGGGGTCAAGCCTGTTGAACCTCTACAGCGTCATGACAGTATACAACGCCAACCAGCCCCCGGAGAAAATCCAGATGGCAAACAACTTCATCAACTTCCTGATCTCTCAAGAAACGATGGCAGATATCGGCAGGTATGACATGGACAAGGATGGCAACAAACTCAGCAAGAACCTGTTCACCCCGATGACTGCCGGTGTCCCTCCGGGCGTCACCGCCGACTTCACGACACCGGCAACGGACGTGAAACCGGCAGCAGCCACCACTTAATCCAGCCTCTCTTTTTTTTATTTCCGGTTGCCGACGGCCTTCTCCGGTGTTGCTTTCTTCTGCCACCACGCCATTGTGTATGCCACAACCATCCCCACAATGAACGCAATCGTCATCGAACTTACCAGAGCGAGAACGGAAATGATCCCGGTAACGATGAGCGAATCGGTCTTGAGGCTGTGACGCCCCATCTCGATCCCGACAAAGACAAGGAGTGCCCCCAGGACCCCCACCGCGATGATGGAGAGGACCTGAGGGGAGGAGAAAAAGAGCGCAAGGATGATGAAGATGATCCCGGCATAGATATTCGCCCCGCCGGTTCGTGCCCCGTAGCGGTACTGCCCGGCAAGCCCACCGGCCCCATGGCACATCGGGAACCCACCGAACGGGACCGAGGTGAGGTTCATCAGCCCGATGGTAGTCGAGAACCGATTGGGCGGCACATCCTGGGCGAAGAGATCCTTGGTCAGGAGCGAGGTGGCAAGAACCGCATTGGTTATCGTAAGCACGACCTGGGGGAGAACCAGCGTGGCAAATGCCGAAGAGAAATCGGCGGGAAGCGGGATGATGAGCTGCGGTGCCGGAATCAGGCTCATGGGAGGTATGCCGTACAGAACGATCCCTCCAATAAACCCGGCCCCGATAACCATGATCGCGGAGAGGTCAGGGATCGACCGGAAACGGGTAATGAGATAAAAGCAGGCAATGATCGCGATGCCCAGCAGGAAGAACCCGAAATCCTGGATGATGAACCCCAGTGATGCCCGGAAGAGGAGCAGGGCAAGCCCCAGCTGGATGCCACGGACAACACTCTGCGGCACCCATTTCCCGATGATCCCGAAGAACCGGCCGTATCCGAGCACCAGGAATATTATGCCAAGGATGATCCCTGCCGCAGCGATCTCGCTGCTCCCGATCGAGCCAGCAATGACGATGACAGCCACCGCCTTCATGGGTTCAAGCGGAATGGGAAGCCGGTAGATGAGACCCGTGATGATGAACCAGATCCCAAAGAAGAGGAGGACATACCGTGCATTCACGTCCGAGACAAGAGCTACGGCAAGGATGAGCGGGATGATGGTCCCAAAATCCCCCAGAGATCCGGAGAGTTCGGAGAGGTTGAAACGCAGGGGGGGCAGGGCAGTATGGGACATAAGAATCAGCAGCAGTATCGTGACTCACGGGGTGGTGAGAGTTCGTTTTCGATCCTGTGAAAGGATCAGATCATTAACAATAATTAAAAGAAAGTAAAGGTGATCATAGGAATTAATCTTTTCAGCAGGGGACGGCTTCTGCGCACATTTCCGGAGTTGGCACATTTGAACGATATTACCGAGGGGATCTCCCAGGCCATACACCTCATCGTCACGCTCAATCCCGAAGTGATGCAGATTGCAGCCCTCTCGCTGTACATCTCCCTCTCCGCAACGATCCTTGCAGCCCTGATTGCGATTCCGGTCGGGGGCCTTATCCATTTCAATGAATTTTACGGCAAACGGGCGCTGATCGTTCTCATCCAGACCCTCTATTCCGTCCCGACCGTCGTGGTCGGCCTTGTGGTTTACCTCATGATCTCCCGGAGCGGGCCGCTCGGGTTTTTCGGCCTCCTCTTCACCCCCGAAGGGATGATTCTGGGCCAGACCGTCCTCATCATCCCCATCATGATGGGCCTTGTCATCTCAGCGCTTGGCGGGGTTGACCGAAGCATCAGCGACACGCTCATTGCCCTTGGAGCCACCGGGTCCCAGACGATCTTCGAGATCATCAAAGAAGCAAGGTATGCGATCTTAAGTGCCGTTGTCCTCGGTTTTGGCCGGGCCATCGCGGAGGTGGGAGTCGCGATGATGATCGGCGGGAACATCAGGGGCCATACCCGGGTCCTGACAACGGCAATAACCCTTGAGACCGGCATGGGGAAGTTCGGGTTTTCCATTGCGCTTGGGATCATTCTCCTTGCCGTTGCCCTCATCGTTGTCGTGACCCTCAATCTCATCACTTCAGGCCTCGATCAGGATACCCAGCAACTTGCCGGAGGTCCCCGGGGATGATCGAGATCGGGAATCTTTGCCTTCGCTTCAGGGAGAGGGAGATCCTCAAAGATATCAATCTCCGGATACGGCAGGGGGAGATCTTCACCCTTATTGGCCCGAGCGGCAGTGGCAAGACCACGCTCATCCGGCTCATCGATCTTCTCGATACCCCCACATCGGGGAAGATCTTCTTTGACGGGCAGGACACCGCAACATCGGAGGCGGGAAGACTTGCCCTCCGGCGCAGGATGGGGATGGTCTTCCAGAAGCCCGCGGTCCTCAATACCACAGTGGAACAGAACGTGGGATTCGGCCTGAAGTTCCGGGGTGAGCCGGCAGCAGAGATAAAAGACCGTGTGCGGGAGGCGCTCGACCTCGTCGGCCTTGCAGAGTTCGGGTCACGGAGGGCAGTCACCCTCTCGGGCGGCGAGATGCAGCGGGTGGCAATCGCCCGGGCCATGGTCACGCATCCCGAAGTTCTCCTTCTCGATGAGCCGACCGCGAACCTTGACCCGATCTCCTCCGAACTGATCGAGGACCTGATCGTCCGCATCAACCGGAAATTCGGGACCACCATCATCCTCTCCACCCACGACATGATCCAGGGGCAGCGCCTCGCAGACCGGATCGGGGTGATCATGGGGGGGAAGCTCGCCCAGACCGGGACGAGTGATGAGATCTTCTACCAACCGCTCGGCCGCGATATTGCGCGGTTTGTCGGGATCGATGCTATACCAGGAGGAATCATATCCGAGAACCGGGATGGCCATGCCCTCGTACGCGTCGGGGAGATCTGCATCGAGGTCCTGACCAGCCTGGATGCCGGCAGGAGGGTTTCCCTCTATATCCGGCCGGAGGAAGTGACCCTGACCCCTGCAGCAGAAATCACCCCCAAATCCAGTGTCCGCAACCAGATCCCCGGCCGGATCACCCGCATGGTACCTTCGGGGCCGTTCATCCGGGCAACCGTGGACTGTGGAATCCTGATCACCTCACTCATCACCCGCCGCTCCTGCACCGAACTCGGGTTAGTGGTGGGGAGTCCGGTGACAGCCGGGATAAAAGCCACTGCAATCCACGTACTCCCGGAAGGGGAGAGGTCATCCAGTCAATAAATTTATCTGTTAGCCCTCGTAACAGTCAATGAGATGCGCTATGGCTGACCTGCTCACCGATCTGCTGATCTATATTGGAATCGGGATCATCACCTTTACCATCGGGATGATCCTCGGTTACCAGCTGCTTATCATGTATTACACGAAGCGTTTTGTAACCCTTGCCAAAGAATGCTCGGATACCGATTCGGTCATCCCGCTCGTGGATGAACTGGAGAAGGAGACATAACGGAGGAAAACTATGGTCGACGTTGTCAGTTACACCCTGATTGCCATTACCTGCTTCTGCTTTGGGCTGATCGTCAGCTTCCAGATTGCCCATATCCATTACTGCCGCAAGCTCACCCACCTGGTGCGGCGATGCATCTCCACAAAAACCATAGCACCGGTACTAGCTGAATATGAGATGCTCAAACCCCGGTAATCTCTTTTTTTTAAGCAGCGCTCCATTTTTAAAAAATCCCGCATTCGCAACCCGCCGTATATCCTGCGACACCTAAATGAGGGGGGCAGGAACCCCCTGCAGGTTTTTGGGGTATGCCGTGAGTCAAACACTCTAATACGAGGACGGCAAATAGTAGAGAAGAATGCGCTGTACCATGCTTGCCAGCGGGAGCAAGGGCAACTGTGTTGTCCTTGAGGGTGACAGCAGCACGATTCTTATCGATGCCGGGCTGAGTGCAAAGGAGATCCTCGTCCGTATGGAGCGGGCAGGGCTTGACGCGGGACGGGTAGATGCGCTGCTCGTCACGCACGAGCACGGCGACCACACCCGGGGCGTGGATGTGCTGGCCCGGAAACTGGACATCCCCGTCCATGCTACGGAGGGGACGCTTGCCGATTTCCTCAACCACCGCCGGACCTCTACAAAACCTCTCGTCCATCACACCTGCCGGGACGCGGAGCCGTTTTTCATCGGTGACCTGAAAGTTGAGCCGTTTGCCATCTCGCATGACGCTGCCGAGCCCTGCGGGTTCATCATAACCGAAGGAGACCTCGCTTTCGGGTACTGTACGGACACCGGCATCATCACCCCCCATGTTCATGACCTGCTCCGTACCTGTGACGGGATCGTGCTCGAGAGCAACCACTGCCCGGAGATGCTGGCAAACGGGCCGTATCCCGAGTCGCTCAAGCGCCGGATCCGGTCGAAACGGGGCCATCTTTCGAACCCTGACGCTGCGGCCTGCCTGCGGAACTTTGGAAAGGACGTGCCGCTCGTCATCCTCGCGCACCTATCCGAGACCAACAACACGGTGGAGAAGGCGGCAGTCTCGGCCCGGGGCGGGCTCGGGCTCTTCTACGAGACCGAACGGGTCACCGTCGCCACCCAGTGCGGGACTACGAACGGGTGCCGGCAGCAGATGCTGCTCTGACCCGGTCGGGATCCGGTTTGTAAACATTATTATTCTGTAGAATTCCCGACCCGGTGATTGTGATAGATAGATCTGGAGCGAGTGCCCCCCAACCCCCTCCCCTTTCGCATGCCGCCACAGCCAGGCATGCGATCGGGCGGGGGAGAATCGTTGCAAGAAAAAATTTTCACTTGAGTCTGATTGAGAATTTTTCGTCATTGAGGCCGCCGCGGGGCGCCCTTCGGGGCGGCGGCTCCCCTCGCTCTTGGGGGTATGGGGGCATCAGCCCCCATCATCATTTCAAAGGATTTCAACAGAGCAAAGATTATTTTTCTAACGCACCCATGGTCGCGATTGATCATCTGCCCCTGCCCGACCCCCCTCGGGTTCCCGTGGAAGGTTTTTCCCCGGTTTTTTTATCCTTAATCTCCACACGAAATACAGGTCTTTTCCGGTTGTTTCAAAAGGGGGGTCGGGCAGGGGACATTCATGTTTTTTTGCCGGGCTTGCGGGCCGGGGCCAATAACATCGCGGATCGTGAATCCCTGCTTCCGGGGATCCGGCCCTCGCCATAAGCCTTCCCGGGCGGGCATGCAGGGAACGATTCACGGCAAGCGGTCCCTGCCCGACCCCCTTCGATCCCTCAATCCCGCTGCAGGGCCGGCCGATCATAATGTTAATCCCAGCCCGTAACGAAATCTCCGGCAAGTACTATCATGCTCTTCATGGACTTTTCCCGGTGTTGCGAACGGCTTGAGGGGACGAGCGGCCGGCTCGATATGATCGATATCATTGCACAAGAGCTGCCAGGCCTTACTGATGAGGAACTGCCGGTCTTTGTCCGGTTCATCATGGGCCGGATCTTTGCTGACTGGAGCAGCCGCAAACTCGGGATCGGGCCCAACCTCCTCTTCGAAGCAATTGGGGCGGTAGCCGGTGTGCCAAAGGAGAGGGTGGTCGGGAAGATCAACAGTACCGGGGATGTCGGGCAGGCTGTCGAGGAACTCCTCTCAGTCAAGAGCCAGATGACCTTCTTCCACGAGGAACTCGACCTCGTCCGTGTCTACACCTCCCTGATCGGGATCGCGGAGATGGAGGGGAAGAAATCCCAGCGGGAGAAACTGCTCGCGGTCAGGAGGCTGCTTGGGAACGCCCACCCGCTCGAAGGCCGGTACCTTGCCCGTATCATGCTCGAAGAGCTCCGGATCGGCGTTGGCGAGGGGAGCGTGCGGGAGGCGGTTGCAAAGGCGTTCAGGGTCGACTCCGCGCTCGTGGAGCATGCCCAGCAGGCCCTCAACGACATGGGCGAGGTGGCACGGCTGGCAAAGATCGGGCCGGATGCCCTCCGCGATGTCCAGATCACCCCGTTCCACCCGGTCAGGATGATGCTGGCACAACAGGGCTCGATCTCGGACATGATTGAAGAGCACGGGGAGATCGCCGCCGAGTTCAAGTACGACGGCTCGCGATTCCAGTTCCACAAGAAAGGCAACTGGGCCCGGCTCTACTCCCGCAGGCTTGAGGATGTGACCGGGGCACTTCCGGACGTTATCCAGCAGCTCCTTGCCGCAACCGACCATGACGTGATCCTTGACGGGGAGGTGATAGCCATCAAGGACGGAAAACCGATGCCATTCCAGTCGGTGCTCCGCAGGTTCCGGCGCCGTCATGACGTTGCGGAGGCGCAGGAAGCGATCGCAATGGTTCCCAATGTCTTCGACATCCTCTGGCTTGATGGCGAGACCCTCATCGATCTCCCGCTCTTGGAGCGGCGCCTTCGGCTCGAAGCGGTGGTGACGCAGTATGTCGCCCCCCAGGTGAGAGGTGATGATCCAGAAGTCATCACGAAGACCTACGAGGATGCCCTTGCTGCCGGCCACGAGGGCATCATGATCAAGGTGCCCTCCTCGCCCTATTCTCCGGGCCAGCGGGGCAAGAACTGGATCAAGATCAAGCCCGAGGTGGACACCCTCGACCTTGCAGTAATCGGCGCCGAATGGGGCGAGGGGAAGCGGGCGCACGTCTTCGGCTCGTTTTTGGTTGCCTGCCAGGATGCAGGAAAACTCGTGCCCCTGAGTCGCGTGGCAACCGGTTTCTCGGAGGAACAGCTCGCGGAGGTGTACGAGCTCCTCAAGGACAGCGTTCTCAAAACCTCCGGCAAGGAAGTAACATTCGAGCCCTCGCTCGTCTTCGAGGTGGGGTACGCGGAGCTGCAGGCGAGCTCAAACTACGAGGGCGGGTTTGCCCTCCGGTTCCCCCGTTTCATCCGGCTCCGGGACGACAAGGACATCTCAGACATCGAGACCATCGGGAGTGTCCGCGAGCGGTACAAAAGGCAGGCCAATACCGCACAGGCTTACCAGAAGTGAAGTGCCCGGTCAGGAAATTCACAATCGGCCGACACCGGGCGGAGCCGGGGAAGTCCCGGGTGGCTGCATGCAGACGTTGAAGCAGATATTGCTGCTTTTTTAAAAAAGTACGTGCCTTCCGGTTCAATACAGGGAAATCCGGAGCCGTCCCCTGTCGGATTTCCCCATTGTGTTTTATGGATAGTTCGGGCGGAACCATGAACCCATGGGCATTCCGGGTTTTTTTTAGAGTGCGGATAATGGGGGAAATCTTATTCGTAGGGGTATGCACAATCCACCGCAGACAACCGCATAAGTCGTCCCTGTCAGACCACCCCGGTCAGCATCGCCACCCCGAGTGCGACCATCATAAGTCCGATAAGGAGCCGCACCCACCGGCGGCTCCCCGTCCGGTACGCCTCCATCTTCTCCGGTGTCCCGCCCCAGTACACCACAAGCAGGATCAGGATGAGCGGGAGGACGAAGATCAGGTTGTAGAGCAGGAGGTACGGGATGCCATCGAGAAGGGTCATCCGTTCTCCGATAAGGCCGAGAATCGCAAGATAGACCCCGCCGGTGCAGGGAAGTTCTACCATGCTGACAATGCCGCCAAGAATGATGGCCGATGGGATGGATGCCCGTTTCACGTACTCGTCGATTGACGCTTTTTGGGAGGCGGGGATTGCGAGCGTGAAGATCTCGCGTTTCAGGAGGACTTCGGCGATGTTGATGATCCCGGCAAGGATCGCTATCACCGCTGCGATGGTAAAGACGATCCCGGAATACCCCAGCTGCTGGACAACGGTCAGGAGCCCGAGCCCGGCAACGAAATAGACCGCAAAGACCGTGGCGATGTAGGTGATGCCGACTGCAAGAACCCGCCGCCGTTCCCCCAGTGAGGTCAGGTATGCGAGGAGGAAGATGAGGACGGCAAAGGCGCACGGGTTGATGCTGTCGATGATTGCCGCGATGACGATGGCAGGGACGGTCAGGTCAACCGGTTGTGCAGGGGATAGGTGGAACGGGAGGCCCCCGGATATGGTATAGGTCGAAGGGCAGACGGTCGGGTGATCCGTATACCAGAGGATCCGATCCTCAAGCTCTTTTTGGATGGCTGCATCGCCGACAAGAGCCCGGTCCCCGATAAAGAGGGTTGGCACGCCCATGTCGGTGACCCCGTAGCGCTGGTTGAATTCATAGAACATCGCCTGGTTGGTGGTGTTGAAGTAGATCTCGTAGCTCCTGAGTTGTACCTGCGGGTACTTCGCGGCGAGCTGATCGATGAGCGGCTTCACCCGATCGCAGTGGGGGCAGCCGATGCCGTAGAAGGAGTAGATACAGAGGGTCTCGTCCGGTACACCGGCTCCCATGTGATCCGGGCACGTTCCGGATCCCTGGCACAATTCCGCCGAAACCGGCGGGAGCAAGAGAAGGCAAAGAAGCACTACTCCAACAATCGCCGGGCGGATTACGGATCTCATTGGCTGAAAGGTTAGCCATGCCTGCTATAAAATGTGTCCGGGCCTTACCCCTCAAACCCCTGAGTTCGTCTGGCCGTGTGAACTGTTCATCAGATTATGCCATGCCCATAAACAAGCACAAGATAATACAGGCCGGTGACGATGAATACCACCGCAACCGCCCGTCGTATCAAGACTTCGGCGGCACCGATCTTCTGCATCATGCCCTTGCATTTCCCGATTCCCTGGGCAAGCAAAAACGAGATCACGATGACCGGCAGACCCGTGGCAATCGCAAACACGGCCGGAATGATCACCGGGTCGCCCGCTCCAAGCGCGAGCGGGATGAGCATGGCAAAGAAGAGCACCGCGGAGAACGGGCAGAAGGAGAGCGCGAAGACGACGCCGAGCAGGAACGCTCCCAGGTATCCCTTGTCAGCGAGCCCTGCTGAAATATTGGACGTGAACCCGGAGATCCGGTCGCCACCGGGCAACCGGTCCAGAGTGATGATCCCGAGCAGGAAGATGCCGCACAGCACGAGGAACGGCCCCAGCAATAGTTCCCCGTAACGCTGGAGTCCCAGGGCAATGAACTGTATGTTCATCCCGAAGAAGACGATGACCGACGCGACCGCGATATATGCCGCCATCCGGCCGATAGTGTACACAAATCCCGTGAGAAGCGTGTGCCGGCTGCTGTCAATCCTTTTTGAGATATATGCAATGGCGGTGATGTTGGTCGCGAGCGGGCAGGGACTGATGGCTGTCATCAGCCCGATGAAGAATGCGGCAACGACCGGAACCGGGCTCTCCCCCATCGTCCCGAGATAATTCAGAAGATCCATTTCAGGAGAGGTCCCCGTTCAGGCGTTTATTGATGAGATCCGTGAGATACAGGGAGTAAGCATCCTTGTTGTTGATGAGATACCAGACTTTCACGTTCTCCTCCTTATGGAAACCGTTGGCATCGTACACCCCAATCCACAGCGAGGAGCCGGTTGCACCGTACTTACTGACCAGTTCGTTATTCTCCAGTAGTTGTCCGTTCACGTGGGCAAAGACGAGCCGGCCCGATGCGAGTTCATCCTTGAAATTTTCATTCACCGTCTTCTCGGCAAGGTCGCCGACCGCGATACACGAAACGCACTGCTGGGTAGCGTGGAAATGGTAGATCTCGACCTTATCTACCGGGCCACCGGCAACCGCAGGCACGGATGAGGCCGGGTTTGCCGGGGCGGTGCAGCCGGCAGCGATCCCGAATCCGGTCAGGACGCAAACAACGATGATGCCGGTGAAAATTCGCTGGAGATAATGCATTATTCCTACTGCTCATTCTTTTCTTCAGTTTTCCGTGCGATCGCCGGGCCGCAGCAAGAACAGGATTCACCCGCTGCATCCGTGTCTTTCATTGCATCGGTTTTCGGTACAATCTTTGGCCCGCAGCAGCAGGATTCCTGTTTCCCGAAAATCTTTTCCAAAAATCCTTTCTTCTCAGTCATAAGTACCTGTGAGCATTAATCATTTAAAATTATTTTGAATCGCCCCTCTACAACTCCCCGTAGTGACGGATGAAAAACAGGACCGGCTCAACCGGGTAGAATCAATCCTTGTCGGCAAGAAGGGAATGCATTACACCGGATATTTCTGAAGACAGGTTGTCGGTTCGTATCAGAGCAAGGCAGCAAATCTCATCCTTGTTCATCCAGCTGACAAGTGCGAGTTTGTCACCATCCCGGATGTTCGCCCGTTTCCGGACCTCTTTAGGGATGACAATCTGCCCGCGACGGTCAACCGGGAGCACTGCTTCCACCTGGCATTTTGCCGGGCTGCATGCAGATTTTTGCGCGTTATCAGGCTTTTTTGCCATTCCGGTCATACGGTTTCATCAGCGTACTTCTTTCCTTTTTCGGTAATACGGTAGATAATCCAGTTGCCCTGTTGTTCTGAATCGACAAGCCCGTTTTCTTTCATGATATTCAGGTGATACGACAACTTTGAACCGGCAATTCCGATACATTCCTTGATGACGCAGACACAGAGAGGCTGGACGTTCAGGAGGTAGAGGATATGTATCCGGACCGGGTCGGAAAGTGCGTGGTGTATCGCGCTTATCTTCCCGATGGTTTTCTTTGATGGCAGACGCTTGTTGAGCCCGTTCACGCCGCCGACTTCTTCGAGATCGCACTGGACTGGCCCGGGGATCTCAGTCCGGCACATGGGTTCCTTTTTGGATTTTTCTCCTGGTCGTTTCGTCACCAAAGTACTCCCAACCTATTTCAAACTAATATGAAATGCGCAGGTATAAATATCTTGCCCGGTAAAATTGATTCAATTAAATTTGAAATTTTTAACTGATGATGACAAATGGCTCTCTGTCCCGGGTGTGTCGGGTGGGGCGAGGATCCCCCGGCGTTTTTTTTTAATTGCGTTACCGGAAGTATTCCGGTCGGGTGCCAGATTTTTTGAACACAATCTGATTAATTATGCAACACGAGAGAAAACATGATAATCCTTGGATATGTACCCGGGTTTTTCGCCCAAGATGGTGGAGTAATTACCCACCTGAATACTACAAAGGGGGGCACAGACTGCCATGACCGCAATCAATGACCTCTTTACCGCAGGAGAGTTTTTCCTGGTCATCGCCGCTGAGCTGATCATCCTCTTCATCGGGATCAGTTTCCTTGTGGGGCTGATCCGCGAGTACGTGCCGGAAGAGAGGATCAAAGCCGCGCTGAAAGACCGGAAATACGGGATGGGAAATGTTATCGGCGCCGGCTTTGGGGCGCTCACCCCGTTCTGTTCCTGCTCCACCATCCCGGTCCTTGTCGGGCTTCTGGATGTCGGGATACCATTTGGGATCGCATACTCGTACCTCATCGCCTCGCCCCTGCTGAACCCGGTCATTGTTCTCCTGCTCCTCGCTCTGTTCGGCATCATTCCGACGCTGATCTACATTGCCATAACGTTTACCATAGCGGTAATCTCCGGCATCCTGCTCCAGCGGGCGGGATATGCCCGGTACGTCAAAGCCGTCACGCTCGAAAAGACCGCGGGCTGTGACTGTCACGGAGAGGAACAACCGGCATCCCCGACCCACAAGGTCCGGTTCATCCGCTCGCTCGGGTTTGCCCTCTCGCTCTTCCGGCAGGTGCTTCCCTACCTCATACTCGGTGCTGCTATCGGGGCGTTCATCTACGGATTCATACCCGAAGACCTTATTATCAGCATCGCCGGCCCGCAGAACCCGCTGGCAATACCGGTTGCAGCAGTCATCGGCATCCCAATGTACATCCGGGCAGAGACCATTATCCCCATCAGCGCAGTGCTTCTTGAAAAGGGAATGGGAATTGGTGCCGTGATGGCCCTCATTATTGGCGGGGCCGGGGCAAGCATTCCCGAAGTAACGCTCCTTGCATCGATCTTTGAAAAACGCCTGGTGGCTGCGTTCGTTCTCACAGTAATCGGTGTCGCCATCCTTGCCGGTATCATCTTTCAGTTCCTTGCGATCAGTGGATTAATGGCAT
Source organism: Methanoregula sp. (assembly GCA_013331015.1). Lineage (GTDB taxonomy): Archaea > Halobacteriota > Methanomicrobia > Methanomicrobiales > Methanospirillaceae > Methanoregula > Methanoregula sp11803u. The sequence goes on along the minus strand of DUHF01000050.1, from coordinate 182 downwards.
AGGTTCCTGCAGGGAACAACGAATGAGGTAAACAAATATCTGGTGAACGCCATTGAAAGCACCGCGATCATCCGGCAGGCACGGCACGGTGCCCGTGCAGGGGCAGACAATCTCGCCAGAATCCCTGCCATGGAACCCGCACCCGAAGTTTGCCGGGGTTTTTCTCCGGCACCTTGTTACCG
>DUHF01000166.1 GCA_013331015.1 Methanoregula sp. | reverse complement strand
GGAGCCCGACGAAGATGGCAAGGTCGTAGGTATCTTTCCCGTCAAGCCCTTTCCATCCGGGGTCGGTCAGCCGGTTGGCGATATCGACCGCCGGCATTATGGCCGCAGGTGCAAAATTCCGGGAAAGGAACTCCTTGTTGGTGCTTGCCGTCACGATGACCGGGATCTTCCCTTTCTTTGCCAGTTCGATTAAGCAGTCGATGAGTTTGCAGCCTTCGACCTCGTATTCAAGGATACCGTGGCCCACGATCATGATCGGGCGCCGTGCCCGGAGGATCAGCGCGTCTGCGATATCGGGTTTGAGAATGAGCGAGGCTTTCTTTGGCCCGGGGATCTCGCCGGTCTGCCAGGAATCACTCAGCGGCATTACCGTTCATCCCTCCGTGTGTGGACCATGCGGGACAGGAGCGTTGGGTCGGGAATGGGCGACTCTTTCCAGTCATGCTGCTTAAGGTGCTCCAAAATCTCGGTCTTCATGGTGAGGGGAATATCTGCCGGAACCCGGACCAGCTGGTGCACGTCCGGGGGGATTCCGCCGATGTGCCGCTTGTGGAGATCGATATAATTGGCAAGCTTGTTGGCCCGGCCCTTGCTCGTATCGTTCGGCCGCATGGTCAGTTTTGCGATCATCACCATCGCCTCTTCCCGGGTCTCAGCAGCAAAGAAGAGGTGTTCGGGTACCGGCCCGCCATACACCTTCTCACCGCTCCGGGCATCGTATACCATCCAGTCCTCGTCCTTGTCGGCCCGGCCAAGCAGCATCCGCCGGTATTTCGTGCCGTGGGGGCCGACAACAACGGGAATGCCGAGGCGCCAGAAGCCGGCTGCGATGGAGGCTGCTTTCTGGGACATCGCCCCCCATGCAACGCCGACTGCTCCCACCCGGTTGTACACGTAATCGGCGATCTCCTCGTAATTTCCCCGGAGCGGGCGCTTGGCAAAGATGCTCGCGATCTTGATGGCCGCTCCCGAAATATGGGCATTGGAGACACAGGAACCAACATTTACGATCCCGCCGGCCTCGAATCCACCGGAATACTTCTCGTACGCGGTCTTACCATCCTCATCCTTAAACATCCCGGCCGACATTGCGGAACATCCCGAGGTGCAGACAATGTAGCGCCGGTTTGCAAACTCCATGCACATCTCGGCCACCTCCCGCGAGCCTTTCGGGTAATTTGCACAGCCGACAAAGGCAACCACGCCCGGGATCTCCCCGAGCACAAGAGGGCCGCCCACTTTCCGGATCTCCACGTCCTGGATGGCCCCACGGCCGGTCCGGAGGCAGAAGGTCTCCTCCCGGGTCTGCTTCTCAGCAGCCCCGACAATGAGGCTGTGGACCGGGATCTTCTGGGCGCAGGCCGATTCGCACCGGCCGCACCCGATGCAGTCATCGTATAACTCGTTTAAGGGGCCAAGGTTCCCGTTGGCTGCCGGTTTGATCGCCTGCGGGATGGGCAGGTCATTGGGGCACGCCCGCCGGCAGAGCATGCACTGGGTACACTTCTTGGCAAAGGCGATGATCTGCTCCTTTGCGGGAATGACACCGTGCTTTTTGCGTTTCGGGGCCACTTCCTGCGCAACCCGCACGGCAATCTCGCCGACCTTGTGCGAATCGAGGATCAGGGCACCGGGAACTTTGCCCGAGACAAAATCAGACACGATCTCATCAATGGGGTCGTTGGTCCGGTCGGGCAGGCCGAGGCAGTTCTTGTCATTGGTTGCAATCAGCGGGGCGTTGATCTTCGCAGTCTCCAGTATCGTGTCGGTCCGGACGCACTGCTCATCGATGACAACCACGTCCGGCACCCCGCTCCGGATATAGCGGAGCTGCCAGGAGATGGGACCAACGATCTTTGCCCGGTCCGAGTACCGGGTCACGTCAAGTGCAGTGCAGCAGATGCCCGTGACCTCGACATCCGAGAGGAGGCCGCCGGTGCGGAGGTAGTCGATGATGCTCGTTGCCGGGGGCACATTGTGCCCGATGACAAGGATGACCGGCTTGGTCGTATCCACCGTACCAAGGCCGAGATCGGCCATGGAGGATACGGGGTCGGCCTTGGGATACCCGAGCGCCGAGATCTGGGCGATATCGGCAACCTCCATGCCAACGTGATCGACCATGCCGGCATGGAAGACCTTGGATTCAAAGTCAAGATTGTTACCCTCCTGGCCGGTATGGGCCACCGCAAGGAGCTGGGTCACCTGGTTCTCGCAGTAATCGAGGACCGGTTCCAGATCGCCAAGCGTCTCGGGTTTTATCCCGCAGACGAGCCGGGAGACAGGGGCTTCAACCTCAACGCTGGTGCCGCCGACATTGATGGGGCAGTCGCGGCCGTACTCTTCGATGACATGGGTGAGGAGGTGACGGGCATGGCTGATGTGGGTGGCTGCGCCGATACAGGCAGCGATGAGCACCATCCGGGACTGCTGGGCAGGCATCGTGATCCCGCAGGCACCACGTTTGGTGCCGGTAAGATCGCATTTGCCGTACGTGCAGAGGCAGCAGAGATCGCAGAACGGGAGGTAGAAGGGTTTGTAACGGTTCAGGAGAAGGTGGTCCCATGAACGGAGGGTGGAAAGTCCGGGGAAGGGGGTCGGCCCCATTGCCTCATCCCATCGCTCTTCATGGATTGCACCAATGGAGATGCTGAGATCGCGGATCTGTGCCACATCGGAATTGATCTCTTTTGCCCTGAAACTGACCCCTTTCCTGCTCACGTCCTTCGCCCCCGACAGCCTAACAGTTAGTAATTGAGAGATACCAAATATAAGTGTATTGAAGAGGCTTCGACACCAGTCGCCTGAAAAAAAACAAAGCGGGATCCGAAAGTTTAATCCGGAGGCATGAGGGTATCGAGCATTGCTGCAACGGACCGGTATGCCGGGGAGGATGAGGGGATATCGAGAAGGGATTCGCCGGCAAGAACCCGGCCTGCAACAAGCGGGTCCTGTGCAATTTTTCCCAGGTACGAAAGACCGGTCTCTTCAGAAGCCCGTGCGTCAAGTTCCGGCGGGAATGCATAGCCGCCGATCACGTAAAACCGGTCGAACGTGATCCCGACCTCCTGGATCACCCGGTGTGCCCGTTTCACGTGGGCAAACGATTTGCTCGACGGGCCCATCACGTCAAAGATGGTGTCCACGCTGCTTGCAATCTTCCGGTTGAGGTGCTCGAGACCTCCGGGCGAGTCGATGAGGATGTAGCGGTACTGCCGGGTGATCGCGGCAAGGGCATTTTTTAAGGCAGCATCGGGCAGGCAGTAGCAGCCCTCGACCCACTTGGTGCCCACCGAGATGAGATCAAAGTTTTCTCCTTCATAGAGGCCCTGCTCCCAGATCCGGTTCTCGATTCGGTGCGAGGGGGGAACGCCAACCGTTGTGCCGCCCCGCTCGATGAACGTCTCCGAGAGGAGTTCGGCAATGGTTTTTTGACCGGAAGATTCGATCTCGATTCCCACCATCTCGGCAAGGTTCTGGTCGGGATCCGCATCAACCAGGAGGATTGGGGTTGCGCTCCGCCCGATGAGGTATTTTGCCATCAGGGCCACAAAACTCGTCTTGCCGGTCCCCCCCCGGCCCATGGTCACAAACGTCTTCATTGCTGGGATCTCCCCCATGATTTGTTCTCCCCGGTGCCTGCAAGATCGTCTGCAAGCAGGGCGATTGCCGCAGGTGCGCCAATACCCGTGTTCCTGACCGCTTCACCCGAGATTCCGGCATCAGCGACATCACGATCATAGGGGATGAGGCAGGCGAGCGGGACCTGGTTCTCAACCGCGCAGGCCCGGAGGATCTCCTCCTCAAGGGGCGTTGCGATACGGTTCCCGGCAAGCCGGATATCACGGATTGCAGAATCACGGGCAAGCCGGATGATGGCGGACGCGGTTTCGCGGGACTTCCAATTGGCATCGGAGACCACAAGCAGGGTGTCCACGTGTTCCGCGGTGCCCCGGCCGAGATGTTCGATGCCGGCCTCCATGTCGAGGATGACAACCTCGTCCCGTTCCACCACGAGATGGCGCAGGATGGCTTTCATTACCGAATGTGCAGGGCAGGTGCACCCCGATCCCATCGCTTTCACCGTGCCCATGACCAGGAGATTCGGGCCGGCCGGGGTCGTTACCGCGAAGCGGGAGATGATATCGTCTACGGTAAACGTGAGCCGGAAGACACCGGAATAGTCGGTGCCGGTCTTGAGCCGGATAAGTTCTTCGTTATCGGCAACCGGCATGATGCGGGAGGCTTCATCAGCAGAGAGTCCCAGCGAGAGGGCAAGATTGGGACTTGAATCCGCATCGATGGCAATAACTGAGTGTCCCGTGCGGGCATAGTGTTCTGCCAGGCTTGCGGCAATATTGGTCTTGCCCACGCCCCCCTTCCCACAGACTGCGATCTTCATGCCGGCATCACCTTTTTTCCTGAATGCACTTTTTTTACTTCATAGAAGTGGAATTATAAGGACATGAGGTTTTGCTTCACGAAAAGATACGATTCCTTAAGAGTTTTAACCCGTTCCAAAAACCCATTCATCTAACCTGCAGGTTCAACGAATCCTTATAGCTGAAAAAACGAACGCTCATCAGCACAGGATATCGGGAGTGCGGTGCAAAGGTCCCATGGGACTGTTCAAACGGAAAAAAAAGGAGATACGACTCTGCCCCAACTGCAGGACACCCATACCGGAAGGTCTGGCGTTCTGCGATTCGTGCGGGCTCCGGGTAACCCCCCCGCCAAGCTGTGTAAAATGCCACCTTCCGCTGGCTCCTGACACCAATTTCTGCGAGTCCTGCGGCACACCGGTCGGCACTGCTCCGGCCTCCTCCGGGGGGGATGGGAAGGTGCAGGCCGAACAGGGAGAGAAGAAGGCAAAAAAAGGCCGCAGGGCAAAAAAGCCGGCCCCGAAAAAGGACGAGTTCGTCCACCCTGCCATGCTGGCACCGGAGAAGGAGGAGCCTACAATCCCGGCCAATCCGGGAGGCCCGGAAGAGAAGGGCCGGGATGAGACCGGGACAACACCGGCCACCGATCATAATGATAAACCGGAGTCAGGTATCCTGCATCTTCCCACCCGGCGCCGGATCCCGACCCGGACGCCTGCTCTGGCCATCATCGCCATCCTCTGCCTCATTCTGGGAGCGGCAGTCCTGACCGGTCTTGTGAACGGACCGGCACCGGGATCTGCCCGGGCACTTGCAACACCACCCGTGACCCCCGAGGTCACCCAGCCTCCCGCAGACTCTGCTGCAACAACCATGGCTCTTGCGGGCGACGGAGAGGCTGCCACACGGATCTTTGTTACCGGCCCCACGCAGGTGCCACCTGAGAGTTACCGCATCTGGCTGCAGGAGGAGCGCGATCCCATCACGAACTCGGTCACGGTCATTTACAACGGGGGCAAAGGGCAGCGGGCAGTCCGTGAAGTGTCGGTCCGCCTCACCCGTTCTGACGGAGAGGTGCTTGAAGAGGTATTCAGGCCGCTTGTTGTCGGGGAGGGCGTAGAGCTGCAGGGGACAAAATATGCGGACCGTCTCGAAGTGAATGTCACGTACAACACGGGAGAGACGTACACGGTCATTGACCGGATCTTCCCGTACAAACAACGGAACTGAAGGAATTTTGGCTCTGGTGAAACGCACATAAACGATCGTTCACACCCGAAGCATGAAAATTAGAATTGCCGAAATCATTTCTGATCTAAACGATAAGTACACTCAGCTAATTTTCATGGGAAGTCATTCCTAAAGCGTCCTTTTGTGGAATTGCGAGGGTGACCCCCTCTCTCCCCCAAAGGGGGAGGCACCCCAAGGGGGCAAGCCCCCTTGACCNNCCCTCATTACTGCTAAAAAATTTTCACATGGGTCCCCATCCACGGCCATGCTCCACGGGCGAGCCCCGATGAGGCGGCGAGCGCCCGTGGCTCCATCGTAATACAATCTGATATTTCTGTTAACTTTTCATCAGAACCCATTATCCAATGATTTTTGTCGATGACAAAAGGGACTTTGTTGAATCAGGCGCC
>DUHF01000248.1 GCA_013331015.1 Methanoregula sp. | reverse complement strand
CAAATTCGATGGCTTTGTACGTAATAAGCATGCCGGCAAGTGTTGTTGTCACCAGGGAACCTCCTTGACTTTGATGAGATAACCAAAAATGTTCATGGCCCGGTGCAGGACCGGGGTGAGGATAAGGATCACGATAAGGAGCGGGAGCGTGACGGTTGCAAACAGCCACGCCGGATCGAAGATGAGGAGGAGTACGAATGCGCCCAATACGAGATCGTACATGTCAGCAAGAGGCCATTTTGCCCCGCGTTCCTTGCCGAATCTCCGCTTGAAGAAGCTCTTCACCATGTCCCCGAGGAGTGCACCAATCGCAAGGAGCGTGATGGAGAGCAGGGTCTGCGGTGGTAAGAAGTCTAAGCCAAACCGGGCAGCAGACCAGATCTGCACAAGACCGATGAGGATGCCGGCAAGGATACCGGCAAGGAGACCACGGATGGTCTTGCCATCGCCCAGCAGCCGCCTTCCGTCGGTATAGTTCCGTCCCAAATCCACAGGTAATCCGCCACCGCAGAGTGCTGCAACCGGGTTGGGAAGATACGCGGGGAGCATCACCCAGAATGCCGACAGCACCAGAATAAAAACGGGGTCAATACTAATAACAGAGCACTCCAATACCTCTAATAAAGAGCAGGCACCAACATTAAAGTTACTCTGAAAAGCGGGGAATTATTCTCGAAAGGCTGCAACGGGTGGACATCAATGCTGATTAAAAAGACACGGAGTCTTTGCCCGACTTGTAATACGGTCGTGGATGCAGAGATTTCAGAGGAAGACGGGAAGATCTGGCTGGACCGGACCTGTCCTGACCACGGATCGTCCCGTTACCTGTACTGGTCTGATGCACGCACCTATCACCGGTTTGAGGAGTATGATGCGGTCGGAAACGGGATTAGCAACCCCCAGGTCATCACAGAACCGGACACCTGCCCGGCAGCCTGCGGCCTGTGCAGCCACCACCATTCCCAGACCCTCCTTGCCAACATCGATGTCACCAACCGGTGCAACCTGAACTGTGATTTCTGTTTTGCCAATGCCAGGGCCTGCGGTTTTGTGTACGAGCCGTCTTTTGACGAGATCGTTGCAATGCTGCAGATGCTCCGCAACCAGAGACCGGTCCCTGCACCGGCAGTCCAGTTCTCGGGCGGGGAGCCCACCATGCGGGAGGATCTTCCCGAGATCGTCCGCAAGGCAAAAGCCCTCGGATTTCCGCAGGTCCAGATTGCCACAAACGGGGTTCGGATCGCTCAGGATCCGGCATATGCCCAGGAACTCAAGGATGCCGGAGTCAACACGGTCTACCTCCATTTCGACGGGGTGACCCCGGAGACCAACCCGATGCTCCGGATAAACGAGAAGGCTGTGGAGGTCTTTGAGAAAGTAAAGCAGGGCGTGGTCCTGGTCCCCACTATCATCCGCGGCAGGAACGACCACGAGCTCGGCGATATCATCCACTTTGCAATCAGCCACAGCTCAGTCATCCGGGGGATCAACTTCCAGCCCGTTGCCTTCACCGGTGCTGCCAGTGACGATGACATCCAGAAGTGCCGGGTCACGATCCCTGACCTGCTTGGGGGCATCGAGGACCAGATGGACGGTCTCCTCAAAAAAGATGATTTCTACCCGGTCCCGTGCGTCCTGCCCTTCTCGGATCTTGTTGAGGCATATACCGGCCGGCCGCAGGTCAGGTTCACGGCTCACCAGCACTGCGGTGCAGCAACCTATGTCTTTGTCCAGGAAGACGGGGTTGTCCCGGTCACCCGTATGGTCGATGTCGAAAGCCTCTTCGAATCCATCAGCCATATGGCTGAAACAATCAGGAAAGGCGGCACCATCAACAAGTACAAGGCGCTCCTCGAAGGGGTCCGGGAGATGCATGATTCCGTCAAGAAGGGCAAGCAGGGCAACACAACAGAGTTCTGGAAGCTGATCAGCAAGTCCCTGATCGGCCAGAACTTCGAAGCCCTCAGGGAGTTCCACTGGAATGCCCTCTTCATCGGTACCATGCACTTCATGGACCGGTACAACTATGACCTCGGGCGTGTCCAGCGATGCTGCATCCATTATGCAACCCCTGATGGCAGGCTCATCCCATTCTGCACCTACAACAGCGGACCGGTATACCGCGAGCAGGTCTGGAAGAAGTTTGCAAAAGATATGCCGGAAGAAAAATAACGGATCATTTTTATCCCGCTGTTTTTCATGGCGATCGATACGGGGGAGCTGCCGCCGCCAAACCCCGCTTGCGCGAGGATCCCCCCACAGGAGAACCACGGGCGGCGGCGTTCATCGCAATTTTCACCGGCAGTTGCCGTTGCTGCTCAGGGAAGGTGAGTTGACCGGCAACCACCCGTCAGCCTTAAAAAGGGGAACCTGAAGCCCGGTCATCGGCCCCGGTCCGCGTCCGGACCGGCCTCCCCGATGACGCGGACCCACAGGAACCTGAGGCCCAGTGCCAGAACTTTCTGTGATACCGGAGACGGATCGGGATTCTTCCCGCGTGCCCTGACGGTGTAATGATAATATTCAGGAGTTACCACGTACCGTTTCTCCTCAAGAAAACTCAAAATCGCGTCCCGTTTTCCCCCGGATATCCGGAGGATTTTGCCGTCCCACACCTTCAATCGGATATCATATTCCTCTTTTTTAGAATCATAGCGGATACCGGGAATAACCTGCCCGGTCTCAAATGTGCCGGCCGTATCCAGGCATATCTCATAATCGGGTCTTTTCCGTGGAGCCATCGCGATCCCTCTTCATATTTTATCCCTGGCGGGCTGGTTGTTATTCTCCTTACCTGCATAAAAAGGGAGTCCTGCCACCTTCCGGGCACACCCGCAGATCACAAAAACGGCAGATCGATTGCGGTGCCCTGCCGCATGGCGATCGCTGCAATGGCAAGGTCCTGGATGGCAAGCCCCGTGGAATCGAAGAGGGTGATCCGGTCGGGACGTTCCCGTCTCTTCTTCCCGATGACCACCTCTCCGAGCGTTCCGGCAATTGCTTCCTGCCGGTATATGCCCTGCGCGATGGGAACATTGACCTCTCCCGAATGGGTTGCCTGTGCCATGTCATCGACAAAGACCTGCGCACGGTTCAGGAGAGCCGGATCCAGTTCCTCTTTTCCGGGCGCATCCGCACCAATGGCGTTGATATGGGTTCCCTCGTGCACCCATTCACTCCGGATGATTGGGGTGCGGGACGGCGTGGTAGTCACGATGACATCCGCATCGCATACCTTCTCAAGGCTCACGCTCGTGCAGTCGAAGCGGTCCATCAGGGCAACGAACCGGTCGGCATGCCGGGGATTCCGGCTCCAGATGAGGATCTTTTCGATCTCCAGCTCTGCTGCCGTTGCCCGGACCTGCGCTTCTGCCTGCCGGCCGGTACCGGCTATTCCGAGCGTAACCGTCTTTTTTGGCGCGAGATATTTCGCTGCCACGGCCCCCGCAGAGCCGGTGCGAATATCGGTTAACCGGGTGGCATTCAGGACAGCGACCGGTCTGCCGGTGGCAATGTCAAGGATTATGGTGAGCGCCATCACGGTGGGGAGTCCTTGCTGTGGGTTTTCCGGGTGCACGTTGACTACCTTGACCCCGGCCATTTTCAGCGACGGGAGGTACGCGGGCATGGTGCGGAAGTCCCCCCCGGGAAGGGTGATGTAGACTTTCGGGGGCATCTGGACAAGACCGTAGCCGTGGTCGGCAAACGCGGATTCCACGGCACGGTTCACCTCAGCCGGATCCAGGTCCCAACCACTACCGGAGAAATACTGCATGAACGGGAATCGGCGCGGGGGGATTTAAAAGATTTCCCGCCCGGTTAAAAATTTACAAAAAATGTGCTCTGTAGAAAAAATGTGCTCTGTAGAAACGCACATGAACGGTCGTTCACACCCGAGCGATGAAAATTTGAATTGCCGAAATCATTTCTGATCTAAACGTTAAGTACACTCAGCTAATTTTCATGGGAA
>DUHF01000128.1 GCA_013331015.1 Methanoregula sp. | reverse complement strand
GAAACGATGCAACCCCTGACCTGCTTGGATGGCTAAAAAATCAATGTTTCTTTTTATGCTCATCGGCCACCGGCTTCATGAACACAACTTCCGCACCGATGTCCTTTGCGATCTGCTCGATCTCAAACTTCCGGAAATGGGTGGCCTCAATCTGGATCTGCCCCCCGGTAACGGCAACGATGCGGTACTTGGGCGACTCGACACCCTCTCCGACTTTCTGGCGCTCACGTACATAGATCTTCATGGTTTTTCCTCCCTGCCACAACCGAAGTCCCGGCACGAAATGCGGTATTTAGGGAATTGTGGCTCTGATATACCAACTGGTTTACAATATCTTAATACTTTCCATGGTTATAGGCTAACCGGCAGATATCATGGCAAAACGCATGGAACTGAAAAGCAGGCTGCAAGGTGAGACCCTGGTCCGGAAAGGCCTGATGAAGGAATTGAGAAAACCAGCTCCGCAGATCCGCATTGCGCCGGATATCAACATTATCAAAATCGGTGGGCACGGTGTGATCGATTACGGCCGCGAGGTCATGCACCCGCTCTGTGCGGAGATTGGAGCACTGTCCAAAAAGCATAAGATGCTCGTAGTCACCGGTGGCGGCGGCCGGGTGCGCCATATCATGGATATCGGCATTGATCTTGGAATGCCAACCGGAGTCCTTGCCGAACTGGCTGCAAAGATCTCCGAGCAGAATGCCATTATGGTCTCGATCCTCTTATCTGAATATAACGGGACACGGATCCATACCGGCGACCTCCTCGAACTCCCGATGCTCTTAAAACTGGGCATCCTGCCGGTGACGCATGGCACGCCACCTTACGGGTTGTACGAGCATCCCGCCCGGAATGGGATGATCCCCCCGCACCGTACCGATACCGGGGCGTTCCTCATGGCCGAGGTGCTCGGGGCAAAGAGCTGCATCATCGGCAAGAACGTTAACGGGCTGTATACCGAAGACCCGTTCAAAAATCCTGATGCCGAACTGATTCGGGAGATCACCGCAAAAGAGCTCATTAAAATGAACCTTGCAGATATGGTGCTTGAACCGATGGTTGTCAATCTCTTACAGGAATCTGTGCATATCCGGGAAGTCCGGATCACGAACTGTCACAAGCGCGGCAACATCGAAAAAGCGATCAATGGGAAAAATCCCGGCACCATCATCCGGGCAGAATAAGCCCACTTTTTTCATCATTGCCGGTTTGCGGCCGCAATAAGGTGTGATACGATGACTGGCGGCCGCGCCCGGGATGTGAGAAATAGGTCAGTTGTTCAGACGTCGTGGCATACTGCCGGATATCCCTTGAAAGGATACCGGAAGTCCTGACCTGCCCGTTCTGTTGGGCACCAGAGTATTAATTTCTTGTTAATAAAAGACTATTGTTAAACAAAAATTATTACTATTCAGCGTTCAGGTCCGCAAAAAATGATGACCGGAACCGGACATAATCATACTTGCGTGGCGATGCGGAAAATATCCATCATTTTTTTTGTGGTAATCTCAAGTAATTAACCATCCTGTTTTATTTACCCTATTGTTGAACAATACTCTGATCAGTATGGGATTCAGTTCAGACATCATGCATGACTTCGTGTCAAAGGAGATCACCTCTATCTATTCCAGTTACGACGGCTGGAAGATAACCAGTCGCACTACCGGTAACGGGTACGATCGTATTGCCGTCCTGGAACGTCGCGTTGACGGCCACCGCGAATGCAAAAAAATTCTGGTCACGTTTGCAAAGGACGTTTCTGCAGCACAACTGGAAGAGCTGCGCACGCCAGAACCGACACGCGACGGGACGCTGACACGGAGTTCATATGCCGTCATGGTTCCGGCAAATGCCAGCCCGAAATCCGTGCCGCAGGGGATTTCCTTGTTATCGATGCACTCATTTGCATTCGAGGGTAAGGAACTGGTGTGGGTGAAAAAACCCGTGCGAAAAGAGGAAGAGGCAAAGGCTGCGGCCTGATACCCTCACATTTTTCCTGTTTTTACAATCGTTATAGATCTGAAGGTGTTTTTTGGGGTAAAGGGTAATTAAAAAAAATCAGTACCGGCCTGAATGAACCGGTTCATCCAGGATCAAATTCTCTCGTAATATTTCAGCGAGCCGCACGCGCCGCAGTGATCGCCTTCGATAAGGTAATCAGGGACCGTCTCGCCGCAACAGGGGCAGGTGACTGACACCCATTTCGATCTCTTCTTAACCGGGACACGGACTTTTTCACAGGAAAGGATACTCCGGCCGGCACTGAAGATCTCATCAAAGAGCTTGCCCTTCATCGTCTTCTTGTCAAATGCCGGACTGTTGGCATACCAGGTATCGACGGTGGGATATCGTTTCAATTTCTTAAGATCCACATACACCCGCACGGCATCGGTGGTCGGCCCCTCCGAGGCGGGGTTCATGGTGATTGCAAATTTTCCGATGGGCACAACCTTGAGCCGGTTGTTCCCAATCGTGATGTGGGCCAGAACCTGCAGGGCATCGGGAAGACATTTGGGGGTTTCGCAGACCCCATAGAGTTTCTGGCCTTTTTTAGCCCCGAGCAGATCCATTGCATAGTCTACCATGAATGCCCCGATCAGGACGCCCGGCGCAGGGTAGGTGTGGAAATCAGCTAACTTCAAAATCTCCAGTTGCAGGCGGGGATTAACTCCGCCTCTTTCCATACTTTTGATGAGTTCCCCGGATGCCTCTTCAGGCTGGATAATTTGCATGGGGATTGGTTTTTTTTAATATGATAAACATGTTATGAAAAGTAATCTGATTTAATAAACAGGAAAATTACAAAAAAATCATCCCGATGGATGAACCCGCTGCTGGAAAAACCGGCAGGATCAACGGGAAATCCGGTACCGCGAGGGATAATTGCATGCGGTCAGCACCTCATCGCCATTGATGCGACCAACCCCCCGGGGATCTCCTGAAAGTGCAGACAGGGTAATGATGGAGACCGGGACCGGCATCCCAAACGCTGTAATGGTCGGGGGCGGGGAAATGGGCAGGTTGCAGTAGGATCGGGCGCTCCAGCGATCGACTTTCACGCCCATCCTGTTCAGCATTTCTGCAACGTGTCCGCTGGATAGTGAAACTGAAAGAGCCTTGCAAAGGTCAATGACGGGAGAACCGATCCTGGTTCCAGGATAAAATGGCTCTTCTGGCATTATCGTCCGCCCGCACGTCCGGCAGTATCCCCGGTGGAGGATGACCCCGACCGTTCGATCACCCTCAGTATCAAGGAGGAGAGCGAACCGCTTTGTCCGCGTATCATAGCCGGACAAAGGGCCCCCGCAAAATTGGCAGATCTTCCCGGGAAAAAACTCAGTTCCGTCACAGGTCATGAGTGCAGCCTGGACAACTTCGGTCAGCATGGGGGGAATGGGGCGCAACCTCATGCAAACTCCCTGGAATGAATGGATCGATTCCTGCGCGGAACCCTCCCCGGACATCCCCCATCGCCTTGATCCAGCATATTGGGTATGCCAGAATCCTCCCTTACCCCCAAATAATCCACAAATATAAGAGAATTTTCAGAACGTATAAATATAGTGTTTACAAAAATCAGTAATCAAGCAAAATTAATTAACAAATTTTGCCGGAACACTACTAAAAAGAGGTGTGTGCAGGTTCCCCGCCGTTTTTGGATACGGGTGCCTGAAAAAATTTTGGTGATAGACGATGGAAGCAATCAAGAGTACTCTTAAGTATGTACCGACAACCTGTCCGTACTGCGGGGTCGGGTGTACCCTGAATCTTGTGGTCAATGACGGGAAACTGGTCGGTGTCGAACCGTACAAGAGGAGCCCGATCAATGAAGGCAAACTCTGCCCCAAGGGTGCAACCTGCTGGGAAGCAGTCCAGCACCCCGACCGGCTGACCCACCCCCTGATCAAGAAGGGGGACAAGTTCGAGAAGGCTACCTGGGATGAGGCGATCGACCTCATCACGAAGAAGTTCACGGAGATATCGGACAAGAACGGTGCGAGGGCCCTCGGGTTCCAGACCTCCTGCCGGACCGTGAACGAGGACTGCTACGCCCTGCAGAAGTGGGCGCGGGTCGCGTTCCAGACCAACAACGTGGACAACTGCGCCCGGATCTGCCACGGCCCGTCCGTAGCCGGTCTCTCGCTCTCGTTTGGCTCCGGTGCAGCCACGAACCCGTTCGAGGACGTCCTGAACTCCGACCTCATTGTCATGTGGGGGAGCAATGCTGTCGAGGCCCACCCGCTTGCCGCACGCCGCGTCATGCAGGCAAAGAAGAAAGGCACCCCGATAATCGTCGTCGACCCCCGCTACAGTGCAACCGCAAGGCTCGCCGACACGTGGGTCCGGTTCACCCCGTCAACCCACATCGCGCTTGCCAACAACATGATGTACTACATCATCAGGGAGGGCCTCGAGGACAAGGAGTTCATTAAGGAGCGCACGAAAGGCTTCGACGATCTCAAGATGATGGCCGAGAAGTATGCCGACGCCACCAGGATCCACGGTGTCCCGCAGGAAACGGTAAAAGACATCGCTCTGCAGTACGCAAAGGCAAAGAACGCCGTCATCATCTACTGCCTCGGCATCACCGAACTGACCACCGGTACCGACAACGTCCGCTCAATGGGCAACCTTGCCCTCCTGACCGGCAATGTCGGCCGCCCGGGTGTGGGTGTCAACCCGCTCCGTGGCCAGAACAACGTGCAGGGCGCCTGCGATATGGGTGCATACCCGAATGTCTACTCCGGCTACCAGAAGTGCGAGGATGCCGCGAACCGTGCCAGGATGGAGAAGGCATGGGGCGTGAAAGACGGTTCCCTGCCCGACTGGTATGGCTCTACCCTGACCGAGCAGATCAACGACTGCGGGGATGTCATCAAGGCGATGTACATCCTCGGCCTGAACCCGGTCGTCACCTACCCCGATTCGAACCATGTCAAGCGCTCGCTCGGCAAACTCGATTTCCTTGTCATCCAGGACATCTACTGGACCGAGAGCTGCCAGTACGCGGACGTTGTCCTGCCCGGCACCTGCTTTGCCGAGAAGGACGGCACGTTCACCAGCGGTGAACGCCGTGTCAACCGCGTGAGGAAGGCCGTTGATGGTCCCGGCGAATCGAAGTACGACTGGGAGATCATTGGCATGCTCGCGAAGAAGATGGGTCTCAAGGGCTTTGACTGGACGTCCGCAAAGGAGGTCTGGGACGACATGCGGGCCTGCACGCCGAGCATGTTCGGTGTGACTTACGAGAAGATGGAGAAGCCCGAGTCCGTCCACTGGCCCTGCCCGACCGAGGAGCACCCCGGCACCCCGATCCTCCACTGCGGAAAATTCTCCGCAGCAGATGGTAAGGGCACCATGTTCGGCCTCGAATATCGCCCGCCCGCGGAAGTCGCCGACGCCGAATACCCGTACACCATGATGACCGGCCGTCTCATCTTCCACTACCACTCCCGGACCCAGACCGACCGGTGCGAAGACCTTCACCGCGAAGTGCCCGAGTCCTACGTCCAGATCAACACCGAGGATGCAAAGGAACTGGGTATCAGGCAGCACGAGAAGATTAAGATCACGAGCCGCCGTGGCGAGACCATCACCACCGCCCGCGTGACCGATGACGTTGCCCCGAAAGTACTCTACATGACGATGCACTTTAACGAAGGTGTCAACAACCTGACCAACACGGCGCTTGACCCGATGTCCAAGATGCCCGAGCTGAAACACTGTGCCGTCAAGGTTGAGAAGGTGGCATAACATGACCAAGAAAGGCGATATGCTCTACGCGTGGACCAACGACGCGGAGATCCAGAAGAAGGCAGAACTCGGTGGCGCCGTCACCGCGCTCTGGAAGTACGCGCTCGAGTCCAAGATGGTCGATGCGGTCCTTGCAGTAACGAAGGGCGCCGACCTCTACGATGCCGTCCCGGTCGTTATCACCGACCCGGCCGACATCCCCAAGACCGCCGGCTCGCTCCACTGCGGAACCCTCCTCCTGCCCAAGCTCGTCAAGAAGTACCTTGATGGCGCAAAGGACAAGAAGATCGGTGTGACTGTCAAGGGCTGCGATGCGATGGGATTCTATGAACTTGCCAAGCGCAAGCAGATTAATCTCGACAACGTCATCATGATCGGGGTCAACTGCGGCGGGTCGGTCAGCCCGGTCCTTGCCCGCAAGATGATCAAGGAGAAGTACGACGTTGACCCGGATACGGTCCACAAGGAAGAGATTGACAAGGGCCAGNNGAGATCGACAAGGGCCAGTTCATCATCGAGTACGAGGGAGGCCATAAGGGCATCTCCGTCGATGAACTTGAAGAGGCCGGCTACGGCCGCAGGTCCAACTGCCGCCGCTGCAAGATGAAGATCCCCCGCCAGGCAGACCTTGCCTGCGGGAACTGGGGCGTCATTGGCCCGAAGGCCGGAAAAGCCACCTTTGTCGAGGTCTGCTCTGAGAAGGGTGCAGCACTCCTTGACGGCGCAGTCAAGAAGGGGCTCCTCGCAACCGAGGCCGCCAACCCCAAGGGTCTTGAGATCCGCGCCAAGGTCGAGGGCGCCATGTTCAAGCTTGCTGACAAGTGGCGCAAGCATGACTTCGAGGCGCTCGGCGAGGGCAAGGACCGGCTCAAGTACATCATGACCGAGACCTCCCGCTGTATCAAGTGCTACCAGTGCATCGACCAGTGCCCGATCTGCTACTGTGTCGATTGTACTACCAAGAACCCGGCAATGGTTCCCCCGGGCGAGTTGCCGGTGAACTTCATGTTCCACCTCATCCGGTATGCCCACATTGCTGACTCCTGCGTGAACTGCGGCCAGTGCGAGGAAGTCTGCCCTGCAGAGATCCCCAATGCACTGATCATGCACTCCCAGCAGGTTGAGCTCGAGAAGATGTTCGGCCACACCCCGGGCGTCAACATGGAGCTCCCGCTGATGGCCTATGTTGAGGAGAAGGAAGAGCGTTCACGGCTCAACAACACCGGCAGCGACATGATCTACCAGAATGTCTTCAACCCCGTCAAGGGTCACTAAAATTTCTCATTCATTCAACCTTTTTTTGCATAAGGGAACAGAAAGGGCCCTGTCCGTTTATCAGGGAGTAACGCAGGGATCATACGATCCCTAAAGACAAGGAGAATCAGCAGTCATCAAAAGAAAGGCGCCTGCCGGGGTATTCGTGGAGCGTCACTGGTTTTTTTGTCGACGCTGCATGTCGGAGTTTTTTTTAATTGTTGCCAAAGAGTTGATCCCCGCCCACCTCTGCATGGCACTCCTGAGTTGCAAAACCCTATATAAGATTTTAAAAAATATCGTAGAAGAAGAATGACTACCGATATTCTCTCTGAAGCAAGAATATCTGAAACAACCTGCCCTGACCGGACATCCGCTGCAGCTCAGCATCACTACCGGCAGGCATCAGTACTCTTGTACCAGGGAAAAACCGAAGATGCGTTACACTGCCTGATACAAGCTGTGGAGATTTCACCCAATTATGTTGAAGCCCTGCATGAGACCGGCAACTGCCTGCAGAATCTTGGGAGATGTGAAGAAGCGAGCCTGTACTATTCCCGGGCACTCAAAGAGATCGGGGATCGCCTGTGTGAGATTGGCAGATATGAAGAATCGGTAGGACAGTACTGGGTTGCAATCCGGCGGTATGAGGAGGCAGGGGAGTTTTATGACCGGAAATCCTCTCCGGCAAGGCTTGGTAACAGCGGCAAATCCAGAGAAAAACCGGCCTTGTGAAATCAGCGCAGGTCCTGATGAAATAGGAAAACCCGGGGGGTGATCTTCGCGATCCGGAATTTGTTATCCCCGGTGCTTCAAGCGCTGCCCACTCTTTTTCTCAGCTACCCGATACCCGGGATATTCGTTCTGGCTGGATATTGTCCGGTTATGCATAAAAAACCGAATTTCTTTTTATAAAAACCGGATTCATAACGCACGATATCATCTCTGAACATCTGTTATAAGACCTTAACATACATCCAATATCAATGAAATATGCCCGAATCATGCAAATTCGCATGGCATATGTTTTTATAGCCACCTTCCGTTTTTTTTCTGTGAATGAACAGCTTGAGCCATTGAAGAAGATACAGATCCTTCTTCGATCTCATCGCAAAGGGCTGACAATAACCGATATTGCAAAAAAACTCTCTCTCAACAGGAACTCTACTGCCAAGTATCTCGATATTCTCCTCATCTCCGGGGATGTTGCACTCAACTCCTACGGACCGGCAAAGGTGTACACCTTCTCCC
>DUHF01000286.1:2447-3669 GCA_013331015.1 Methanoregula sp. | reverse complement strand
GCATCCAGCGCATTGCCGAGGAACGCGCATCAAAGAAGTTCCCCAACATGGAAGTCCTCAACTCCTACTGGGTTGGACAGGACGGGAAGCTCAAATACTACGAGGTCATCCTCGTTGACGGTCACCACCCCTCCATACGGGCAGACAAGAACCTGAAGTGGCTTGCAAACGCAACCCACCGCGGTCGTGCCGAGCGTGGAAAGACCTCAGCCGGTCTCAAGGGCCGGGGCATGTTGACCCGCGGCAAGGGTACCGAGAAGACCCGCCCGAGCATCCGTTCCCATGCCAACCAGGGCAAATAACCTTATTCTTTTTTAACACCAGTAACTCTCATGAAGATCACCGATGCCGCTGTCTTTCCGTACCCGAACGGGGACACTTCGGTGCGAAGGTTTGCACTGGAAGCTGCAACCCTTGGTTTTGACAGCCTTGTTGCGATCGACACGCCATCTGCCACCTGTGGCGATGTGGAGGTCCGCACCGGCATCATCTTCCACGACATCCCGGTCCGGGATATCATCAACCGCGTGAAGCGGTACCGGGAGACCGGTGCCGTAATCTCGGTAAAAGCCGGGGATGCAGGGTTCAACCGTGCCGTCATCGGGATGAAAGGCATCCATGTTCTTCGCTCTCTCCATGATGCCGACAAGAAAGGGTTTGATCATGTTTCAGCCCGGATGGCGGCGGATAACAATGTTGCAATCGACATCGACCTCTCGGTTCTTACCCGCCAGCGGGGAATCGCCCGCCAGCGGGCAATTGCCCGGTACCGGGACATCCTTGTCCTGGAACAGCGGTTCGAGTTCCCGCTGACCCTCTCGACCTGTGCCCGTTCGGTCCTCGACCTGCGCGCAGTACGGGAATGTACCGGTCTCTGCTCGCTGCTCGAAATGGACATTTCCCTGGTTGAGAAAGCCCTTGCCGGGGTCGGGACGGTTACAACTCCAAAGACACCGGCAGTCCGGGTGGTTGCATGACAACCCGCCCGCCAACCCTCCGCGACAAGAGGCGGTACGTGCTGGTCCGGGTCGAGCCCGCCAATACCCCTCTCGACCAGAAGGATCTCTACTACGCGATCGCCGATGCTATCACCTCGCTTTATGGCGATGTGGCTGCTGCGATCATGATCCAGGCTGTCGTTGCCGCTGAGGGGGACTATGTCTTTATCCGCTGTCGCCGCGGGACCGAACGCGAGCTTGCAACCGCCCTCTCAACGATCAAC
>DUHF01000286.1:0-2238 GCA_013331015.1 Methanoregula sp. | reverse complement strand
GCCATCACCGTCTTTTCACCCGACGGAAGGCTCTACCAGGTCGAGTACGCCCGCGAAGCCGTCAAGCGCGGAACGACCGCAGTCGGCATCAAGGCAAAGGACGGCGTTGTCCTGATCGTTGACAAGCGCGTGAGCTCAAAGCTCCTCGAGGCTACATCGATTGAGAAGATCTTCAAGATCGATGAACACATCGGCGTTGCATCGTCCGGCCTTGTCGGGGATGCCCGCGCACTGGTTGACCGGGCACGGGTCGAGTGCCAGATCAACCGCGTTTCCTACGATGAGCCAATCGAGGTCGAAGCCCTCTCAAAGAAGCTCTGCGACCACATGCAGACCCTCACCCAGTACGGCGGCATCCGCCCGTACGGCACCGCGCTCCTCATCGCGGGTGTCAGCGACGGGGAATGCCGGCTCTTCGAGACCGATCCCTCCGGGACGCTTCTCGAATACAAGGCAACCGGTATCGGTATCGGACGCCCCGCCGTCATGAAGGTTCTCGAAGAAGAGTACAATCCTGAAGCTGAGATCAAGGACGTTATCATGCTCGGCCTCAAAGCGCTCCATTCGGCAACCGAGGGCAAGTTCGATGTCGACCAGGTCGAGATCGGCGTCATCGGGAAAGAGAGACCGGTCTTTGCCAAGATGAGCCGCGAAGAAGTGGCATCGTTCGTCGGGCAGTTCAAGCCGTGATGGTTCATGATTCCGCTTGACCATGCTGTGGTAGCCCGGCTTGAGAGTTTTGGCGAGCGGTTCGAGATCCTGGTCGATCCGCGCATGGCCGCGCTTGTCCGGCAGGGCCAGAAGGTCGAGATTGAAGACGTGGTCGCTGCACTCAATGTCTTTGGAAATGCCTCGAAGGCAACCCGCGCTTCTGACGAAGCCCTCATGAAAGTCTTCCAGACCACGGATTTCGAGGCTGTTGCGCGCCGGATCATCGAGAAGGGGGAGATCCACCTCACCTCCGACCAGCGCAAGCACATGGTCGAGGAGAAACGCCGGCAGGTCATCAATTTCATCGCGCGCAACGCGGTCAACCCCCAGACCGGTCACCCGCATCCCCCGACCCGGATCGAGATGGCGATGGAGGAAGCGCGGGTGAACATCGACCCGTTCAAACATGTCGAGGAGCAGGTAAAAGAGGTTGTCAAGGCCCTGCGCCCGCTCCTCCCCATCAGGTTCGAGGAACTCCGGCTTGCGATCAAGATCCCGCCGGACTTTGCAGCCCGGGCTTTTGGCGATATTGCCGCCGCCTCGACCATGGAGAAGGACGAATGGTTAAAGGACGGCTCATGGGTCTGTGTGGTCCGTATCCCGGCCGGCATCCAGGGCGAGTTCTATGATCTCATCAACAAGCTCTCCAAGGGCGAAGGACAGGTCAGGATCCTCAATCAAGTATATTAGTTCAGAGGACAAATAAAAGAAGACAGATCACTAGGGTATCCATCATGGCAAAATCAACGCACAAAGCAAAAGGGAAAGTCACCGGGAGTTCCGGACGTTTCGGCTGCCGGTACGGCAGGTTTGTTCGTAAGCGTGTCAATGAAATCGAGAAGATCTCAAGGGCGCTTCACCGCTGCCCCAAATGTGACATGGAGTCCGTTGCCCGCAAAGGTACCGGTATCTGGGAATGCCGCAAGTGCGGGTACAAGTTCGCCGGCGGCACGTACCAGCCGGTGACCCCGACCATGAAGATCGCCCAGCGTGCGATCGACCGCACAGTTGATGAGATCAGGAAATAACCGATCAACATGGCAAGTACCTACAAGTGTGCACGGTGCAAGCAGAAAGTCGAGATCGACGTCAACGTCCGCTGCCCCTACTGCGGTCACCGCATCCTCTTCAAGGAACGCGGCGCGGCGATCAAGGAACTCAAGGCACGGTAACACCGTTCCGGGACAAAACCCGGAAAAATATCTTTATTATCTTTTTTCTTCCATACTGCACAGGAGGGTATCCTTTGGCACACCACACGGCAGTCTTCCGGTTCACGTCGACTCATGCAAAAAAGATCTATGATGCGCTCCAGCCGGAACTGCCAGATCAGGTGAACCCCCGTTCAACAACCCGGTGCGAGCTTGAAGGCACCGATACCCTTGTTCTCGTAATTGATGCACAGGATACCGCATCGCTCCGTGCAGCGCTCAACATGTACCTCCGGCTCGTGAACGTGGCAGATGAGACGATCAGTCTCGTTGATAAAACCTGATCCCGTCTCTGCAGCGGGACTGCTGCCTGCAC
>DUHF01000015.1:6418-6868 GCA_013331015.1 Methanoregula sp. | reverse complement strand
CCGGTGCAATGACCCAGTCGATTGCCGATATTGCAGAATCGAAGTGCCTCCTTATCATCGGCAGCAACACGTTTGAGACCCACCCGCTGATCGGTCGCCGCGTCATGCAGGCAAAGGCGAAGGGTGCGAAAGTCATCTACGCTGACCCGCGACTTACCCCGACCGGGAAGCAGGCAGACCTGTACCTGCCGTTTTACTCAGGAACAGACGTTGCCATCCTTAACTGCTTCATGCAGCAGATCCTGAAAAACGGCTGGGAGAACAAGGACTTCGTCAAGAACCGGACCAAGGATTTCGAGAAGGTCAAAGAGATCGTGATGAAGGATACCTACAGCCTTGAGAACGTATCCAAGATCAGCGGTATCCCGGCAAAGGACCTTGCCACCGCGGCAGAGTGGTTTGGCACGTCCGGCCAGTCCGCAGTTCTCTACTCGATGGGTATCACCCAGC
>DUHF01000015.1:0-6331 GCA_013331015.1 Methanoregula sp. | reverse complement strand
GAGCGCTTGCAAACGTGTACTCCGGTTACCAGTCGGTCATCGTCCCCGAGATGAAGAAGAAGATGGAGGACGCATGGGGCTGCACGATTGCCGAGGGCAAGGTCGGTCTGACCGTCACCAAGCTGATCAATGTACTTGCGGATGAACCCGGTAAGGTCAAGTGCGTCTATATCATGGGTGAGAACCCGATGATCTCCGACCCCGATCTCCATCATGTCGAGAAGGCAATGAATAATGTCGAGTTCATGGTCGTGCAGGATATTTTCATGACCGAGACGGCAAAGTTTGCCAACGTTGTGCTGCCGGCAGCCTGCTATGCCGAAAAGGACGGCACCCAGACCAACACTGAACGCCGTGTCCAGAAGTGGCGCAAGGCCCAGGATCCGCCCGGCGAGGCAAAAGCAGACTGGCAGATCTTCTGCGAGCTTGCCAAAGTCATGGGATTCGAGAAGCAGTTCCCTTATAAGAGTGCAGAGGAAGTCTTTACCGAAATTTCAAAGGTCACCCCCTCCTATGGCGGGATGGACTATGCACGCCTCGAGAAGCCCGAAGCCCTCCACTGGCCCTGCCCGACCAAGGAGCACCCGGGAACCCCGATCCTCCACAAGGAGAAGTTCACCCACCCCGACGGTCTTGGCATCTTCACGCCCATCGAGTTCAAGTACCCGGCAGAAGTGCCCGACAAGGATTACCCGCTCATCCTCACGACCGGGCGCTGCATCTGGCAGTGGCATACCGGTACCATGACCCGGCGCTCCGAAAACCTCGAGCGCGAGGAGCCCACGGGCTGGATTGAGATCAACACCGAGGATGCACAAGCAATGGGCATAAAAGACAAGGAGATGGTCAAGGCCATTACCCGCCGCGGCGAGATCACGATCGGCGCCCGTGTCACACCCGGCATCAAGAAGGGTGTGGTCTTCATCCCGTTCCACTATGTTGAATGCGCAGCAAACACGCTCACCAACAATGCACTCGATCCGACCGCATCCATCCCCGAGTTCAAGGCCTGTGCTGTGAAAATTGAGAAGATCAAGGAGGCCTGAGACAATGGCGAAGAAAGGCGATATGCTCTACGCGTGGACCAACGACGCAGACATCAAGAAGAAGGCAGAACTCGGTGGCGCAGTTACCGCCCTGTGGAAACACGCACTCGAGTCCAAGGCTGTCGATGCAGTCCTCGTCATCACCAAGGGAACTGACCTCTACGATGCAGTCCCGGTCCTGATCAAGGACCCCAAGGACCTCGTCAAGACTGCCGGTTCGCTCCACTGCGGTACCCTGCTCCTGCCCAAACTCATCAAGAAGTACATGGACGGTGCCGCAAACATGAAGATCGGTGTCACCGTCAAGGGCTGCGATGCCATGGCGTTCTACGAACTTGCCAAGCGCAAGCAGATCAACCTCGACAACATCGTCATGATCGGTGTCAACTGCGGGGGGTCGGTCAGCCCGGTCCTTGCCCGGAAGATGATCACTGACAAGTACGGCGTTGACCCGGACACCGTCCACAAGGAAGAGATCGACAAGGGTCAGTTCATCATCGAGTACGAAGGCGGACACAAGGGTATCTCCGTTGACGAGCTCGAAGAGGCAGGCTATGGCCGGCGCAGCAACTGCCGCCGCTGCAAGATGAAGATCCCAAGGCAGGCAGACCTTGCCTGCGGAAACTGGGGTGTCATCGGCGAGAAGGCCGGCAAGGCAACCTTTGTCGAGGTCTGTTCCGAGAAGGGTGCAAAACTCATTGACGGCGCAGTCAAGAGCGGCGTCCTTGCAACCGAGGCAGCCAACCCCAAGGGTCTTGAGATCCGTGGGAAGGTCGAGGGCGCAATGCTCAAGCTTGGCGACAAGTGGCGCAAGCACGACTTCGAAGCACTTGGCGAGGGCAAGGAGCGGTTAAAGAAGATCATGACCGAGACCTCCCGCTGCATCAAGTGCTACAGCTGTATCTCGGCCTGCCCAATCTGTTACTGTGTTGATTGCACCACCAAGAACCCGGCCTATGTAAAACCCGGCGAACTTCCCCCGAACTTCATGTTCCACCTCATCCGTTTCGCCCATATCGCAGACTCCTGCGTGAACTGCGGCCAGTGCCAGGAACTCTGCCCGGCAGAGATCCCCAACGCACTCTTCATGCACGCCCAGCAGGTCGAGCTCGAAAAGATGTTCGGCCACACCCCGGGTGTCGACATGGAACTTCCGCTCATGGCTTATGTCGAGGAGAAGGAAGAACGTGCCCGGCTCCACAACACCGGAAGCGACATGATCTACGAGAATGTATTCAACCCCGTCAAGGGGCACTAATTTTTTCTTTTTTTCCGCTCCTGCAGGGATCGATTCCATCAGCAGGTTCTTTTTCCTGAGCAGTAGTGCACGAGAGGCCCGTATTTTGTACCCAACACGCGCCCGGTATCCTTTCTCGTGAGGAAAAGATTATTGATCTGCGTTATCGAATCGTTCGAGATAACAATATTCATAGCCCTGTTTTCCCCGGGTTTGAGTGCGAGAAGGGTACTGTCGGCATGGTCCTGGCAGACAGAGGAAACAGAGCAGCCAGATGACTGGATACCAATCGCATCGCGGTCACAGAATTCGCATGGTGGTATTTTTACCATTGTTACGGGTATCCGGCAGTACTTCCATTACTTCCCCCCGTGTGTCTCACGCTTCGGGGCGGGGTGAAGCTCAGGTGTAGCAGAGGTAAAAAAGGAAAAATGCGGGCTAAAAAAACGAACCCGATGTCAATCTCCCGTCATGGTTGAGATCTCACGAGGGATCGTCTCTTCCGCGTATCGAGAAAGAACCGCCCAGAAAAATAAAAAGTGCATTGCGGGCGGGAAATTGATGTACTCCCCGCAAACGAGAGATGAAGATTCGGGATCAGGTGTAGCGTTCGAGATAACAGGCGCCGTATACTTGCTTCTCACCGGGTTTGAGTTCAAGAAGGAGGCTGTCGGCATGATCGCGGCAAACCCAGGCAAAACTGCCCTCCAGTGACTGGAACCCGATAGCCTCTTTTTCACAGTATTCGCACTTCTTCTTTTCTGCCATGTCATGTACTTTTTGTCTTTTCGTTAATACAGCTTTGTAATTATTGAGTCACTACTACGGTCTTAGGTTCTTACTGGCGGGAAAACAAGAATCACAGATCTGCTCAATTTTTTTAACCATCCATGGATTGGTGTATGCTTAAAAAAACCGGGATCCGTTTCTGCGATCAAAACCGGCAACCGATTTTTCCGGATTGGTTTTTGATCGCGATCATGATTGCGATTGCACGTTTTAAAATCGGGATCCGATTACAAAACGAAAATCGCTGATCGATTTCGAGATCAAAATCGCTGATCGATTTTCATAAAAAAATCGCGATCCGATTGTACGCTCCGTCAGACAATTCCAATCCAAAACCGGTTTTCAATCGCGATCCGATTGTAAAAGAAAAATCGCTGATCGATTTTGCGATCAAAATCGGGATCCGATGGTGAAACGAAAATCGGTTACCGGTTTTTCCGGATTGGTTTTTGATCGCGATCACGATCGCGGTTGCACGTTTTTAAATCGGGATCCGATTGCACCTGATGTTCTTTTGGGAAAAAAACTCTTTATTCTCGCTCTTCAGGGGTTTTGAGGTATCGTACCCCTTTAATAAAAGACCATTGGGGGCTGGGAGCGATCGTCAACCCATTGACTGATCGCAACGGGTGCGATTATTTCTTCTCCTGTTTTCTAAAAAAAGAGAAAAATGAAGATTACCGTATCCGCGGAATCTCGTTTCCGGTTGCGGTAGCGGCGGTATCTTTTCCCAGGTAGGCGAATGACTGGACAACATCTTCAAAGTCATCTATCTCGAACTGCTTTGTTGAGTCGGCAACAAAGTAGAGCACGCTCGAATACCCGAGATCGTTTGCGCTTGATTTGCGGGCTACATAGGCAACCTGGGTTTTTTCTTCTTTTGTTGACTCGAAGCGGTCAAAGACAATGTTGTTGATGGTGACGGTTGACTCTTCCGGAGCCGGCGCCCACCTGCGGAAGATGTTCCGGTAATCCTGGTCCTGGTTACGCGAGATGGGGAAGGTCATGATATAGAAGACATCGCCAGGAACCAGCTGGGTTTTGTACTCCAGCCCTTGCGATCCCTCCGGGAGATCCATCCGCCAGGTCGTGACTTCCCAGCTTGACGGTGCCTTGAAGCTTATGCGCAGATCGCTGTCCTTCCATGCCTTCTGGACCTCAACGTGACGGATGACCGTTACGGTGACGACCGGTGCAGCAGTGGTTATTTCAGGTGCCGCGGGAGTCTCTGTGATCTCCTGGGTGGCCGGTACCTGGGTCACGATCGGCTGGGGGGTGGCCGCTGGCTGCGACTGGGTGCACCCGGAGAACATGACGAGGACAATGACAAGGATCATTGCTATGGCAGAGCGTTTCATAACCCCTGTTTTATTCGTAATAATGATTATGGTTTGCGGTTTTGCGTTTTTTTAGTGCAGTTCTTCCCGTTTTTCTGACGGGAATCCCCCGCGATGCCAAGGGGAAAACGACTTGGATTTGGTTGATTTACCATATTCTCTTAATGCTGTCACTCCTATTGTGTACCTGCATGGTCGCGTTTGACCCGTCGCTCACTGGCATCTTCATCTTCGGCCTCATCGCCGGCATCTGCCCGTGCAACAGCGTGCTCTGCCTTGGCCTGATTGGGTATCTCACAAGCGGTGAGACGCGACTCTCATGTGCCCATATCCTCCGTCTCACCCTTGCATTCTGCCTTGGCACTATCCTGGTCCTGCTGCCGCTTGGCGTTATTGCAGGTTTTATCGGGAACTATCTTCTCTTTATCAGCGATTCGGTTGCATGGGCGATCGGGGGTCTGCTCCTGATCCTTATGGGTCTCCAGCTCCTTCATCTCTATAAACCCCCGATAAAAAGCATCTTCAACCGGTTCCGGGCTCCCATGTCCTATACCACAACCGGCGCCTTCCTGCTCGGGCTCTCCTTTGGTGCGATCACGGTCGGCCGGGGTGCCCCGATGCTCCTCATTGTCCTCACGTACATCGCGTTATACCAGACGGCCCTCCAGGGACTGGTCACGATCCTGGTCTACGGGATCGGTCTCTCCATTCCGCTCATCATCATCAGCTCGGTTGGCGGCGCTGTTGGAAAAGTGGTGAAGGAGAAGGCGCGGGTGAGTGGCGAAGTCTTTGACCGGATCGTGGGGGTTGCCATCATCCTCATCGGGCTCTGGTTTTTATCCCTCGCTTTGTTTTGAGGTGCGGGTTCACCTGCCGGTTTCATCCGGTGCCCATCGGAGTTTTTCTCTCCAGAGTGGAGCCTGCTGAAGGGAGGGGGTGACAGGGTCACCCGGGTCAGGATAATCCTGCAATTTCCTTATCGGAACCATCCTTTACCGGGATGGCTTAAAGCAGAGAATTTATTTACCTTAAAAACGAGAGGGCAGGCTATAGTCCAGTACCGGGATTGAACAAGCACATGACGCTCACCGGATATGAGCCAGGATAACAGGATCCAGACTCCCCTGTATACGACATTTCAGGGCTTTTGTGCTTTTGATGGTCCAGGATCAAAAACCGGGCGGGGTGGTGCAGGATTGCAACAGTCACCCCGGTGTAAGGATCGTATCAGAAATCACCGGTCTCGAGATCTTTACCGATCCGCTCATCACCAAAGTCTTTGCCAATCTCCTGAACAACTCCCTGCGTCACGGAAACCATGTCACAGAAATCCATGTGCATGCGCAACCCGGAAATAATGGTCTTGTCATTGTATGGGAGGACAATGGCGCTGGCATCCCAATCAATGAAAAAGAACTCATCTTTGACCGTGGGTATGGCAAAAACACCGGTCTTGGCCTCTTTCTTGTGAGGGAGATCCTTGCAATCACCGGGATCACGATCATCGAGAACGGTGAGCCAGGCAAAGGGGCACGGTTTGAGATCTCCCTTCCAAAGGACCGGTTCCGGTTCGTACCTGCTGGAAAAATCTCTGGTAAGATCTCCGGTATTGAGTGTGACAGGTCATCCGGGTGACTATCATACACGTTTTTAAAATCCGGAAATACCCGGGAAGCTCACCCCATCAGAACAAGAGCACCCGCTGGTGCTCTGCCTGGACATTGCCCGGCGGGTAAAAAAAGATCTTGCCAAGGCCGGGGTACCCGATATCCAGCACCGCATTGAGCGACTTCTCTTTCTGTAACCCCCGTTTCTGGAATGAGGGCGTAAAGGCAAAGAAGTGGAGGTTCTCGCTGCCGGCAACCGCGTTGACGGTCTCCTGGATGGTGAACTCCCCGGAACCCTGCTGCACCCGGTGGTTC
>DUHF01000065.1 GCA_013331015.1 Methanoregula sp. | reverse complement strand
GGGCGGCGTACTCGCCGTCATCCTCGATGGAAGTCGGGTGCAAGACACCGTCATCGGCGGCGACATTCGCGGTGCTGCCGAACGCGGTGCCTGGCACGGTGCTGGCATCCGGCACGCCGGTCACGCCGCCCTCATACGCGTACTCGACGGTGTCGCCGGTGGTGTTGAAGTCGTAGCGGTGCGGCGGGTAGATCTTCAGGTACTGGACATACTTTGACGAGAGGCCCTTTGCCGACGGCCAGCTGCCGCTGCTATCGGTATAGTTGTGACGGTACCAGGGATCGAACGACGCCTCCATGTCGCGGAGCGTCAGGTTGAGCGAATCGGCGACGCCGGGGGAAGACGCCGGGGTGTAGAAAAAGAGCCTCATCCCGTAGGTATAATAGGGGACGAAACCGTAATCCGAGTCCCACCAGGCGACGATCATATCGCCCTGACGGCTGTTCGGTGTGTAGACGTTGTCGTAGCCGAAGTAGAGGGAGAACCCGTCGCTTGATTGGACTTTGAGTTCGTCGCCGTCGCTCATGCCGCCGACCTCATCGGTGATGTTGCTGACCCTGGAGCCGTTGTGACCATAGTAATCGATCATGTTCTGGCCGCCGTCGCCCCACGGGTCGTTCGAATCGAAGGTCGGGCCCTGCATGTAGACCGGCCCGTTGCTGTAGACCGACGAGAGCGTCTGCAGCTCGGCGAGACTGAGCGTCTCGGAATCGACACTCTGCGAGTAGTTGTTATCGGCATACTTCGTTACGGTCACGCTCGTTGTTGCCGCCGCAACAGGCGTGACAAGGACGAGCAGTACAATGCTCATCGCCATGACCGTAATGAATGCAGCCCGGTGCGAGGGAAGTCTTTCTCTGGAAAGCATGTTTTTTTACACTCCTCTTTAAACAATTCCAATTTCAGTAACGAACGATATAACATAATGTGTTTAATAAACAAGGTTTATCAGTCAGATTCGGATCTATGAGGAGTGTCACATAAACCGAAGCTAATCGATATCCAGGCGATGTATATGCAGATTGTGGAGCCCGAAAGATCATCCTTAAATTGAATGACTTTTGGCCTTTCCGGGCCCGGCCATCGGGAGGACGACCCCCCGAACCAGGATATGAAACCGAACGGATGGCAAAGGAGCGATAAATGGCAAATTTGGGTAGAATATTTACGCAGGTGCCGGGGGGGCCTACCTGCGCGCCCCGGATCACCGGGAATTCTTGCGTCTCTGCCGGATGTAAATGGCTCCGACAACGACGATCAGCACCGGGATCCCGGCCAGAGCCACCCAGGGGATGCTGTCGGACCCGGGTCCACCTGCAGGAGTTCCGGTCTCGCCGACCGAAGCGCCGGCAAGGGGCGTCTCAACCGCCTGCGAAGATGCTGTCTCCCCGATAAACAGGGCGAAGACCGAGAAATGCGAGACCTTCGCCGTCACCGTCCTCGTGGCCGCGTCCTCCTCGACCGGCAGGTCGACCCATTCGCCCGCCGCTGCGTCGTACCACCTGACAGAGAGGTCGGCGGCCCGGAGGTGTGACCACTCTTCCTCGCTGAGGGTGAAGGTGAGGGTGACGGCAGGACTGAACACCGCCCCCGCCGGCTCGCACTTCACCGCACGGCCGGCAAACGCATAGGTCGCACCGTCGGGGACCGGCGGTACGGCGTCTTCGTTCACCGTTTCAACCGCCACTTCCCGGAGCGGCTTCCCGTCGGCACCGGTGGCAGCCACGCCCGACGCCACCGCCAGGGTGCAGATGCGGTCCTCCGTCGTCACCGTGACCGACCGGGTCACCGTACCCGTAGAGGTTGTCCGAAGTTCTCCGGCCCCCGGTGTCTGTCCGGTCGTCGGTGTGGTGCTCTGCGCCGTGGTGCCCGAACCGCTGGCAGAAGAACTGCCGCCACCGCCGGAAGACGGGCCGCTGCCACCCGTCGAGACACTCAGGTCGAGACGACGACCGTCACCGGCCGTAAATGTCGCCGTCTCCCCGGCATACACTCCGTTCACCGTGAAACGGATCGTCTTCCCGGCATCCTCACCGTCCCCCCCGACCACCAGTTTGTCTCCGAGTTCCGCGTAATCGCCATATTTCCCGATCTCGGTCGTCGTGATCTCTCCACGTGTCTCGCCGTCGATCAGGGCGGCAACTGTTGTCCCGGCCGGTGCCGGGTTCCCGTCGATCGCCACGCTGCCATGGAAGGCGCAGGGGAGGGCGGGTATCGCCCAGGCCCAAGATACCAGGGCACAGAGAAGAACGAGTGTTATCACCGCCGTTCCTGTTCGTTCCATGCAACTCACCCACTGATTGCACAGAGGCGTCCTGCAGATCTCATAAAGACCCAGTAGCCCTGCATCGGCTCGAGGTCGCGTCCATCCCCATGGGCTCCTTGTGCTCCGTTGATGAACGAAACCTCATAACGCTGCTCCCCGGCGCCAAACCCGATGGCGCAACTCCACTCGTCCACAATTGAAAGGAAGACATTCCGGGCCGACGTTGGAGAGAGACCGGTGAAGCCAACGGCATTCCACCCTTGAGCGAGGGTCCGCTCAGGGGGGGTGCTGACCGGGTCCGGGTCAAAGGTGAGCAGCACAGTGCAGGGTGCCTCGGAGTACACCCAGTACGCCATGAGCGGGCTGAGTGGGTCATCTGCACGGAGCGTCTCCCATCCAGAGACGGCATCATATGAGTACATCGGGCGGCCGGCCATGGAAACACCGGAGAAGACTGCCGCCGTATCCGATCCCGGTGCAAGCGTTCGCGGCACCGAGATAAAATTCCAGCCCTGAGAAAGAGGGATCACGTTACCCTCTCCCACGTAGTTCCCGAACCGCTCCGCCAGCGGATAGCGGTCATACTGGGGGGAGAACTCCGGCGAATGGACCGGCAACGAGTATATCGTGTCCCCGATCCCGTCGCCGTCTGCATCCTCCCCGGTATATCCACGACCACTCACGTTCTCCCAGTAGTTCCCGACATACCCCGAATATGTCCGGTTTTCATAGACATAGGAGAACGGTTCAGTCGAGTTCCAGGCGTTCGGCCCGGCATCGACAGTCACGAGGAGCACGCTGCTTAAGAAATCGTTCATATAAACAGTGTTGTTCTCCGAACCCCACTCTACTACTAGACAGTGAGCTCCCTGGGGGTTACAGCAGTCGAGCACGTTGTAGGCGACAAGGTTGTCGCACGACGCCCTGAGATTGATCGCCCCTCCGCCTTCCGCACCGACGAGGGTGTTCCAGATGAACCGGTTCCTGCCCGAAGACTCGGCCCAGATACCGTAATCGGCGTTATAACTCAGGTTGCATCCAGTCACAAGCGTATCGTCCGAACCCTCATAGAGATCGACCCCGCGGTAACAGTTGTTGCAGGAGCAGTTCAGAATCTCGTTGCCCGGCGCTGCGTGCAGAGAGATCCCGTGGCTGTTATTCGTGCAGACCAGATCCGCGAAGGTGCACCCCGTCGCATCGAACACTCCCAGACCGGCGCCGCCGGTTTCAGCATCCCGCAGGGTAAACCCACTGACGACGGCGCCGTCGGCCGTGACGGAGATCACATGATCGTCCTTTGACTCGGTCCTCGCCACGCGGATGATTGTCTTCTCGGGTCCGTTCTCCGACCGGACCACAATGCTCTTNNTCCTGGTAAGTCCCGTCCCTCACGATGACGTTGTCTCCCGCACGGGCGGTGTCCACCGCCGCCTGGATGGTGGTAAAGTCTGCACTCCCATCGGCATCGACGACGTGCGTCTGTGGTTCATGCGGTCCGACCACCTCGACGGTGATCAGGTTCTCACGGGTGCAGGTGTCACTCCCCTGGTCGTTGGAGACGGTGAGCAGCACCGTATAGACTCCATCGTTCTGGTATGTGTGCTCCGGGTTCTGTTCGGCGGAGGCGGTGCCGTCCCCGAAGTCCCATTCCCACTCCGTCGGGGCGTTTGCCGAAGCATCGGTGAACTGCACCGTGAGCGGGGCCTCCCCTGCAACGGGTTCAGCCGCAAAATCGGCTATCGGCGTCCGGAGTGTTTCGTTGCTGTAGATAGTAATGTTTTTGACGTTCTTTACGGAAACGCCGCTTGCCGAAGGATAGATCCCGGAATAGTAGTACCAGTAATCTTCGGCCCAGGACTCATGCATATCCCAGTTGCCCCAGACATGCATGCCATCTGCGTTGGTCGTCTTCCCCAGGAAGTACAGACGCATCCCATCGGTGAAACTCTGGTTCACGTAACCGGTTTCGCTCCCGTGATACCAGGCAAGGCAGAACGGGCCCTGCCTCGCGTTGGGGCTGTAGATGTACTCCGCGAGCCATTCTTTCGGCAACCCGTCCGATGCGACGAACTTCACCCTATCCTGGGGTTCCGCACCGCCGACAAGGTCGAGCAGATCCGCAACGTCGGTGCCCATGAACTCCCCGTGGTCCTTATAGATCAGGTTGACGTCCTCGGTCGGGTTCCACGGGTCGTATGTCTCACCCGGGTGGGCTTCATTCCAGGCATCCTCAAAAATCGGACCCTGCATATAGTAGATCGTCTCTCCGTCGCCGATTACCGGGAGGTTCTCCTTCATCCACTGCCAGTCCACCGTCGTCTGGTTGAGGACCGTCACTCCGTCGGAAGCAAGTTTGGTGACGGTCACCTCCGTCGTGGTCATGCCGGCCGAAACGGGTGCGACAAGAAGGCTGCAGAGGACAAGAAGGCATAATGCCGTGATGCCGGCTTTGCAATTCGTTCCTGCTCCGGCATTCAGTAAATTCTCAAAAGGTCCGATTCCATACATAGAGATCACTGCTCTCGATGACCGGTCATCCGGATGGGGGTAGGATATGGTCAGGATCGATCTCATCGCCCGGGTATAAATAATGGATCATTATTAATTAAACAAGTTAATTTAAATATATTAATTTATGCGAGTTTCCCGAACGGGACGCTGGTCTCCGGGCCGTGGCTCCGCCCCGCTACTGATGTTTGTAATAAGGATTTTATTTGGAGATTACAGCCCTCCGTATGGGTATAACGGCAAAGATAGAAATGGACGGATCCTTGAGAGCGCCGAAGGATAGTCCCTGCGCCACACGGATCGAACGCCACTCCCGCCAGACGCTTGCAGGATTTTACGAACGGCAGCACGCTGCAGTCAGAGAGAGGCACACCTGGTTCGACCGTCGGGGATTGCTTTATTGTGAAGAAAGTGCTACACTCGGATAACCTGCAGATATCAGGGCCCGCCTGAACGCCCATCTCACCTGCTGAACGGTGATCGGGACCTCCATCTTCGGCAAACCATGTCCGCGCACACGTCACTGCCAGTGCCTATATCACGCCGGCGCTACCGCACAA
>DUHF01000321.1 GCA_013331015.1 Methanoregula sp. | reverse complement strand
TGAACGGGGATTCTGTCCCGCGCTGAAAATATGCAGATTCATTCAGAGTTTTTCCATTTTTTGAAAAACAGGGTGCTTTCGCGCAGAGCCGGAGAAGTAATTCACTATCGTGCAGGGAATGGGAAAAAGGGCAAGATGGGAAAAATTTTGTCAGTAGAGGTTGGTAAACCCACGACCCTCATCATCAGCGCATTCAATAGCAGTACCGTCACGGACCAGTGAATTGAAGAGCATTGCTGCATTCATCAGGTTATCATCAGACATGCGGCCTTTTCGGACATCCTTGAGTGCCTGGCTCTGAGGTGCAGGGGATACGCGGGTCCCGATTCTTACACCAGCACAATGACGGCAATATGCACAGTGGCTGTACACGGATACATCACCATCAGCACAGGCAACCGTTACCCGCTGTTTCTTCTCATCACGCTGGAATGGAAGGGTCTTCATACAAAAAGGGTAATCAGCGATGGGATATGATAATACCGATGTTGCATTCTCACCGTAAAAATGACCTTGCCTATCGAAATATTTTAAATAGTTGGGTCTCATATAAGTAATACTCGCATAAACGGACTGTAAGCGGACAGTCCCACATGTTTTGGAGGATCACATAAATGGCATCTGACAAACCCCACATGAATCTGGCTGTTATCGGACACATCGACCACGGAAAGTCAACTACCGTTGGCCGTATGATGTTCGAGACTGGCGCTGTACCGGCACACATCATCGAAGGATACCGGAAGGAAGCTGAGTCCAAAGGCAAGGCAACGTTCGAATTCGCATGGGTTATGGACAACCTCAAGGAAGAGCGTGAGAGAGGTATCACCATCGATATCGCTCACAAGAGGTTCGACACCGCCAAGTTCTACTTCACCGTTGTAGACTGCCCCGGACACAGGGACTTCGTCAAGAACATGATCACCGGTGCATCTCAGGCTGACGCGGCAATCCTTGTCGTTGCAGCTCCTGACGGCCCCATGGAACAGACCAAGGAACACGTCTTCCTTGCAAGGACCCTCGGTATCACCCAGATCATCATCGCCATCAACAAGATGGATGTAGTCAAGTATGATGAGAAGCGGTACAACGAAGTTAAGAAAGAACTCTCCGATCTCATTAAGATGGTCGGCTACAAGCCCGAAGAGACTCTTTTCATCCCCATCAGTTCCATACAGGGAACCAACATCAAGGTAAACAGCCCTGATACCCCCTGGTACAAGGGCCCGGCACTGATACCGGCACTCGACAGCTTCAAAGAGCCTGAGAAACCAACCGACAAGCCCATGCGCCTGCCCATCCAGGATGTCTACAGCATCAGCGGTATCGGCACTGTGCCGGTCGGCCGTGTTGAGACCGGTATCGTGAAGAAGGGAATGAAAGTCAATTTCATGCCCGCCAACAAGGCTGGTGAAATCAAGTCCATTGAGATGCACCACGAAGAGATCCCGCAGGCACTTCCCGGTGACAACGTCGGATTCAACGTCCGTGGTATCGGCAAGGGCGATATCCGCCGCGGCGATGTTATGGGCCCGGCAGAAGCACCCCCGACCGTTGCAGATGAATTCACTGCACAGATCGTCGTGCTCCAGCACCCAAGTGCACTGACCGTCGGTTACACCCCGGTCTTCCACTGCCACACCACCCAGACTGCCTGCACATTCATCGAGCTCAAAAAGAAACTCGATCCCCGCACCGGCCAGACCAAGGAAGAGAACCCCACCTTCCTCAAGGCTGGTGACGCCGCAATCGTCGTCGTCAAGCCGACCAAACCGATGGTCATCGAGAATGTCAAGGAACTCCCCCAGCTGGGCAGGTTCGCAGTCCGTGATATGGGATCAACGATTGCTGCCGGCATGTGCATCGCCATCACGCCGAAGCAGATGCTCTAATATTTTTGTGGTGACGTAACATGCAGAAAGCCAGAATTCGCCTGACGGGAACTGATTTCAACAAAGTTGAGATGGTCTGTGACAGAATTAGAGAGATAGCTGAACGCACAGGTGTGAATCTGGCCGGTCCGATACCACTTCCAACCAAGAGGTTGGTTGTTCCGATCCGCAAGAGCCCTGATGGCGAGGGGACCGCCACGTGGGACCGCTGGCAGCTCCGGGTCCACAAGCGCCTCATCGATATCGATGCAGACGAGCGTGCACTCCGGCAGCTCATGCGTATTCAGGTGCCAAAAGATATCGGCATTGAGATTGTATTAGAGAGTTGAAGGTGCCGCGTGCAGCAGGCCGCGGGATTTTCCCATACCATCAAAAATTTTTTCACTTTTGAACGGATTTTTATCCTCATCTTAATCGGGGCCATCATTTTACGGTTCTGGCACCTTGATCTCAAACTCCTGCACCATGATGAGGCGATTCATGCCTGGTTCTCGTACGAGCTCCTCACCAAGGGGGCATGGATGTATGATCCCAGTTACCACGGACCATTCCTGTATTATGTAACCGCAGGTATGTTTGCAGCGCTCGGGAGTTCCGATCTCGTTGCCCGGCTTCTCCCCTGCCTGTTCGGCACCCTTCTCATCCCGCTCGTATATTGCATCTACCGGCTCGAGTATATCACGAAGAACCAGACCCTGCTGGTTGCACTGTTCCTTGCGATCTCGCCGGACATGATCTACTTCTCCCGGTTCCTCCGGCACGATATCTTCATGCTCTTCTTCACCTTCCTCCTGCTCGTGGCATTCCTGTATTACCTTGAACGCAGGCAGACACGGTTTGCAATTATTTCTGCAATCGCAATAGCTGGAGCACTCAGCTGCAAGGAGGAGATGCCGGTCATCCTTTTGATCTTTGCATCCTTCTTCCTCATCGCGATCTGGAGGGGCTCGTTCATTCTCCCGGCAACCTGGAAACGTGACACGCTTCTTGGTATTCTCATCATCGTTACGCTAATGAGCGTACTGTATAGCGGATTTGGCGGTCACACGGAAACGCTGGTGGGGAAGGATTTCGGGGTAGGTACCGAAGGCGTTCATTTCGATCTCCATTCAACCGGGTGGTACAAAGCGATCGAACACTGGACTTCGATGCATAAGCAGCAGAGGCTGGGCGGGCCCTGGTTCTATTACATCCCGCTCTACCTCCTCTACGAGTTGCCCATATTTTTCCTCGCCCTCATCGGAACGCTCCAGTTCATCTTTAAAGGAATTGATCTTCGCCTCTTCCTGATGCGGTTGAAACTCATGATCCGGTACCGGAAGAAAGCGGTTCCAACCGGAGATCTTGCCGCCATCAGTATCCATCAATTACAAACACAAAGACCTGCCTCAACCAAATCCGATGAATTTTTCCGGCTCTGTATCTACTGGATGATCCTCACCATGGCATTCTATGCCTATGTCGGGGAAAAAGTCCCGTGGCTCATCATCCCCCAGCTCCTGCCGATGTGCTTTGTTGCTGCATACCAGCTGAACTGGCAGAAGACTGCCATTGCCCTTGCCGGCTGCCTTTTCCTGCTTACCATGACATGGCATGTGGCATTTGTTCCGGCGGACATCAACGAACCGATCGTTCAGGTTCAGAATTCTGAGGATCTCCGGCTCGTGATGCAGCTCATGGATGCTTCTGACAATGTTGTCATCGCATCAAAGGATTACTGGCCATTGCCCTGGTATTATCGGGGGGATGTGTGGAATAAGAAGATTAAATTCTATGGCAGCCAGGAAGATGAAGAGACAATCACGAAGAATGATCCGGATGTTATCATCCTCCATGATGGTGCAAGTTATCCATCCCTTCAAGGATACGACAAGAGAACCTCCAAACTGAGTTACTGGTTCTCGGTATATGACAACGAGAAACGGATGATCGA
>DUHF01000131.1 GCA_013331015.1 Methanoregula sp. | reverse complement strand
GTATGAAGGTTATGGTAGGGGGAACCTTCGATCCCCTGCATGACGGGCACAAGCGCCTCATCAGCCGCTCATTTGAGATCGCCGGGCCGGATGGTCATGTTGTGGTCGGCCTGACAACCGACTCCTTTGCCAGCAGGAAGATTCACCCCATCCGCCTGTTTGATGCGCGGAAATCCGATCTGGTGAACTACATAACAGAGAACCGGTATCGTACCGGGTGGGTTATTGAGCCGTTAATGGACCGGTTCGGATCAGCCCTTGATGCAGATTTTGATGCGATCGTTGTCTCTGAAGAGACGCTGCCGGTTGCCATGGAGATCAACCGGCTCCGTAAGGAGCGGGGGTGCAGGAAAGTGGATATCCACCAGATCAGCTGCGTGCTTGCCGATGACGGGCGATGGATCTCAAGCACGCGGATTTACAAAGGCGAGATCGATATCCACGGGCACGTGCTCGCCGAAAAGAATGAGTAATCCGACAGAAACGATCCGGTAACTTTTAAAAAAAAGCGATTATTTTCTGTTTGCAACAACGATTGCAAACAGCCCCATCATTGCTGCAACGATTGTCACGTAGGGTGACAGGGGTGCCTTGGTGGGGGTTGCTGCCGGCATCTCACTAACCCCGGTTTCTGTTGCAGTGGGGGGCGGTGATACAATGGTTGATGCAGGTGTCTCGACAACTGCTCCTGCCGGTGCAGTGGATCCGGTACCGGTCTTGAACATTGAGTCACTGCCATACTGGTTGGTTACGGTAAGACGGACATCATAGGAACCTTCCCTCATGTAGATATGACGGGGGTTCTGTTCGTAGGATGAAGTGCCGTCGCCAAAGTCCCAGACCCATGAGGTCGGGTTGCCCTTGGAGAGGTCAGTGAAGGTGACGATGAACGGCGCCTTGCCTACCTGCCGGTCAGCCTTGAACTCAGCAACCGGTGCAAGTGTGGTGACGATCAGGTTGGTCTTGGAGGTCGTGTCGGATCCGTTTTCATTGGATGCCGTCAGGGTGACCGTGTAGGTCCCAAGGGTGGTGTAGGTGTGCTTCGGGTTCTGCTCGGTTGAGGTTGCACCATCGCCAAAGTCCCATTTCCATGCCGTGGGTACTCCAGTTGACTTGTCCGTAAACTGGACGTCCATGGGTGCGCCGCCCCGGGTCTTGTCTGCAACAAAATCTGCCCGCGGGATGTTCAGGACGGTGATGTACATGTTCCGGGTCCTGCTGTTTGTCTGGTATAAGTTGGATGCCGTCAGGGTGACATCATAGACGCCGACTGCGCGGTATGCATGGTCCGGGTTCGCGCCTGAGCCGGTCGAGCCATCGCCAAAGTCCCAGACCCATGAGGTCGGGCTGATGGTGGAGAGATCGGTGAAGGTGACAATCCTGCCAACACCAACCGTGGTCTTGTCGGCAGTGAAGTCAACGTCAGCGCCGCCACCGATGGTGATAAGGTCGGTCTTGACGTTGGTGTCCTGGCCAAAGGAGTTCTTTGCGGTGAGTTTGACCGTGTAGGTTCCCTCGTTCATGTACACATGCCGGGGGTTCTGTTCGGTAGAGGTTGCACCGTCACCGAAGTCCCAGAGCCATGAGGTCGGGGCACGTTCGGACTGATCGACAAAGTACACGACCTTGGGGACATTGTACATGTGGAACGGGCTGATGACCGGCCTGAAGTCGGCCTTGGGGCCCATGCCCACGTTGATGTAGTGCTTCTTCACTTCACTGTCCCTTCCATTCTCGTTGCGGGTGGTGAGGGAGACCGTGTACACGCCCTTGAGCTGGTATGCGTGGGTCGGGTTCTGGTAGGTGGATTCTGCCATGTCGCCGAAGTCCCATCTCCATGAAGTGGGTGCATTGGTGGTCTTGTCAGTGAACTGGATGATATCGCCAACACTGACTTCAAGCTGGCTTCCCACAAAGTCCGTGTTGGGGACGCCACCGACATTTATGATCTGGGTAACGGAGTCCGTTACATCGTCGCGGGTCACGGTCAGTTTGACATCGTAGGATCCTGCGCTGGTGAAGGTGTGGGTCGGGTTTTTGACATTTGCGGTCGTGCCGTCACCAAAGTCCCATGCCCATGAGGTCGGTCCGCCAATGGAGCGGTCCTCGAACCTGACTGCAAGGGGTGCCTTGCCCGAAGCGGGATCCGCGGCAAACTTTGCCTTGAGGTCACCAATAACGGTAATGTAATTGTTCTTGGTCACATCAGCCTGACCGTACTCGTTCGAGACCGTCAGGATGACATTGTAGACCCCGTCAGTCCAGTAGGTGTGGGTCGGGTTCTGCTCGGTCGATGCCTTGCCGTCGCCGAAGTCCCAGCGCCAGCTGTTGACCTGGCCGGAGGTCATGTCCGTGAACTTCACGGTGTGGGGAACCTCACCGGAAACCGGTGCGCCGACAAATTCAGGCCGTGGTGCCATCCCTACGGTAACAAAGTTCCGCTTGATCGCGGTGCTGGTACCATAGGCATTCTTGACCGTGAGGGAGACCGTGTACGTGCCGCGCTGGGTATAGATGTGGCTCGGGTTCTGCTCGGTTGAGGTTTGCCCGTCACCGAAGTCCCAGGCATACGTCATGGGTGCTGACCCAAGGGAGTTATCAACAAATCTGACCGTAGTAGGCAGCGTGGAGAACGCATAGTGCGCATCAAACTGGGCAACCGGGGCAATTCCCACGGTGATGTAGCCCGGCTGGGTGCTGCTGGATGCTGATACGCCTGGCATCACCAGGGCTGCGAGCAGGAAAATCAATCCTGCATACAAGAAGTACTTGGTAGATCTCATCATGATCACTAACCTGAAATATTGACTGACTGATATTTAATCCCTTCATTTCACATGTCTGCACCAGTAAATAGCAGAAAAAAAATAATAGAGGGGAGATGGCCCGGTGCAGCCCAAAGGTATGAAAAGAGATCAGATGATGTGGCTGGTGAGATCTTTTGTGATCATCCAGTCGCAGTAGCAGCAGTGCAGTCCCTTCTGGAGCACTTCAAACCGGCTCCGGATCGGTTCGTTGGTGTTCGAGATACATCCGGGGTTCGGGCACCGCACAATCCCCTCGATAAGGTGAGGGATCTCCACTCCCTTCTTTTCAACAACCTTGAAATTCCTTATGATGTTGATGGTTGCCTTTGGGGAGATGAGGGCGATCCGGTTCACCTCTTCTTTTGAGAGCTCGCGGTTGGTGAGTTTGACAATGTCCTTTCTGTCCATATTGCGGCTCTGGACATTGGTTGCAATGGAGAGGGCTTCCTGGGTAGTACCGGTGATGCCAAGGATCTTCACGACGTTGAGAGCTTCGCCCCCGTCAATATGATCGATGACGGTCCCGTTCCTGATCCTGCGGACAAGAAGTCCCTCATTGTCACCGGACTCCGCATTTTTCATTGCATGACCTCCATGAGCATCGCCATGCGTACGGGCACACCGTTTCTGGACTGCTCAAAGTAACGGGCATGGGGGGAATCGTCAACCCGGGGATCGATCTCGTCAACCCGTGGCAGGGGATGGAGGACGATGAGGTGCTCCCGCGCTCCGTCAAGGATCTCCGGGGTGACCCGGTAACTGGAGGAGACATTGAAGTACGATGCGGAGTCCGGGAACCGTTCCCGCTGGACGCGGGTGACATACAGTACGTCGACCTCCCCGATGAGATCGTCAATGGTATCGTGGGGGATGATCTCCATTCCCGATTCACGGAGATCGGCAGAAAGGGTTTCGGGGAGTTCAAGCCCGCCCGGGGAGAGGGTATGCAGCCTGACTCCGTAGAGCGAGAGGGCAAAGGCAAGGGAATGAGCGGTCCTCCCGTACCGCAGGTCGCCGACAAGGGCAACGTCGATACCTTCGATAGGCATCGACTGGCGGATGGTATAGAGGTCGAGCAGGGTCTGGGAGGGATGCTGGCCGGCACCGTCGCCCGCATTGATGACCGGGACGGTCGAGAACTCTGCGGCAAGGCGGGCCGCACCTTCCTTGGGGTGCCGGATGACGATAGCATCGGCATACCCGCTCACGACCCGGATCGTGTCGGCAAGGGTCTCGCCCTTTGCCAT
>DUHF01000063.1 GCA_013331015.1 Methanoregula sp. | reverse complement strand
CCGAGCCTCTCGAACAGCTCAAGGGCCTTGTGCGCCTCTATGCCGGCCGCGAGATGGAGATTGCACTGGACGGCGACAAGGCAACCATCACCCTTCCGCCGGGCATCATCTATGACCGCCGCTGGCTGCTCTGGCGCGGCCGGATCATCCACGAAGGCTTCGAGTATATCAAGGGCATCACCGAGATTGTCCTTGTCGAGAGCTTCAAAAAGCCCGAGAAGAAAGAAGAATAATCCATAACAAAATACTTTTTTCCCCTTTACATCCTTGCCGGAATGGTGTTCTTATACCATTAACGGCAAAACAAAAGAGTATGGAAAAGATCTCTTGGAGAGTCCTGGCATTTGCCGGGCTTTTGCTTTTTGCGGTGTTTGTTGCCGGATGTTCGGATGAGGCAGCAAAACCGCCTGCCGATGTTGCACCACTAGTCACAACATCCTCAGGTCCGCTCTATAGTGCCGGGGACCTGGTAAAGAACCCGCAGTCAACTGCCGGGACGGCAGTGCTCATCATCAGGTACGATGCCGCCTCAGATAAGTACGAGCGGGCGTACGTCTATCCCAACAGTGACGGGAGCCTCGGATACCGCCTCGATTCCAAGACGGATCTTATCGAACGGGAGATGATCGAGAGAACCTATACAGAAAAGATCCGCACGGTTGCGGTATCGTCAATTCCCATTGGAAACACCGCTACGGTTACCACCACTGCTGCACCCGGTGCAACAACGGTAACAACAAAGGCGACTACTTCGACGGTCACCACCACAAAAGGGTATGCTCCCAAGATAACCGGTATTGAACCGGATAAGGGAAAGACCGGAACAACGGTATCCATAACCGATCTGACCGGGCAGAATTTCGTATCGGCTGCCAATGTTTCGCTTAAAAAGGGCAGTTCTCTGATTCATGCAACGGATGTTGTCGTGACTTCCACGCTCATCACCGGTAAATTTGCAATCCCGTCTGATGCTGCACTGGGTTACTGGAGCCTGGTTGTTACCAACCCGGACAAGCAGTCCGACACATTCCAGAACGCGTTCCTTGTCCAGCAGGGAACGGCAACAACGACAACGACGAGCAGTTCCTCTTCTGACCCCTCTGCGATTGTAACCATCACTTCCATCCAGACACCCCTGATTGTTACCGGGGGGGCGGATAATTATGGTACAACCGTGGAGGTCCTTGGAACCAACCTCACTGCCGGAAACAAGATGAAACTCATCCGCAGCGGCAGCACGCTGGTGAGTACGTGGTACAATTGCCCGACAACAACAAGAGCTCAGGGATTATTTTCAATCCCGGCAGGAACTGTCGGAACCTATAATGTCGCAATCTACAGTTCATCGGATACCGAGCTTGCAAGGAGCAGCAATACGTTAGAGATCAGGAACACCTGATCACTCTTATCCCCCCTTTTTTGCCGGATTTTTTTGTTGGAATGCGTGTGGAGGTCTAGCGAGCGATGAGGGAAAAGCTGCCTGACGGAACTTTAGAAAACCCTGGGCTTGATGATAATGAGCAAGTGCCCCCCAGTCCCCCCTCCCCCTCAAACTGCCGCCACGGGCAGGCAGTTATTTAGGGTGGGGGGTTCTCCCAGGTAACCGGTAATTGAGGCCGCCACGGGGGCTTCCTGTCGGGGGTGGCGGCAGGTATCGCAAGTGCCATGCACAAGATCTGGAATCGTAATCTATGATGATTTTCAGCAAAAATCCCGTATCGTATTACGATGAGGCCACGGCCGCTCGCCTCGTGGAGCACGGCCGTGAACAGGAATCTATTTTAAAAAAAATCAGCCCCAGAGAAATGTCGATACAAGGGAATTTGTACCCGGATAATGAATAGCGCTGCACGGAAGACTTCTCTTGAGCACTCCCCGGTTCAGGGCCCCTCAAAGAAGCACGGCGGGGGAATAACCGGTGACGGGAAACCGGGAATTGGCGCCGCCGCGGGTGCCCCTCATCGCGGGAGTTTGTACCTGAGCAGCGCTGCAATCCCGCCAAGAGCGGCAAGGCGCTCGCCCGGCTCGAACTGGCCCGAGAGGACAACCACTGCCGCCCGCATGTTCTCCGCGGTCTCAACGATCTGCATGATCTCAGGGTCCCGCAGGAGCGAATCGACAATGAGCACCTGCTCGACCGCGCCAAACTCAATTGCCTGCGCAACCTCAGCCCTGCCGTAGGTGACCGCCCCGTCCTTTGAGATCCGCATGAGAACCTCGTCCATCATCTGCACCTCGCGGGAAAGCTGGAGGTCATCGAAGAGCTTGTCAAGCGCGCCCTTCCCGATGACTTCCTGCACGGCACCGCGGCCGATCCGCCTTGTCTCGACAATTACTGCCCGCCCGGCGCTTTCAGAAGATCTGCCTTTTGCGTACCGGACAAAATCGTCCTTGATGAACCCGGGGCCGGCGATGATGAGCGGGCCGGAGATCTCAGCGATATAGCCGAGCACAAGGTCGAAGAACCCGGTCCGGGATTCGATTCCGGCACCTTTGCCGCTGCCGGCCGTGACCGTGATGACGCTCTCGGGGCCGTACTGCCGGAGCCGGAAGAGCTCGGCTTCTCCTTCCTCGAGGGTCAGGATATGGATCACGCCGTACACCGAAGCCTTGACCGCCCGGGCGATCCGCTCCCGGTCAAGGGGGCGCCATGCCTTTATGACCGAGATCTCGTACCCGGTCTCGACATTGAGCGTGTGGTGGGCCCCGATATCGATCCCGTGCTCGATGATCCCAAAGATACGGAGCCGTACCCCGTGCTCCGAGAACTCCACCCGGTCAACCCGGATGCCGAGCCGGACCGGGCGCTTCTCCACCTTCTCGGGCCGGATCTTGTCGCTTGCCGCATCGATGCTCCGGAATGTGGTTGCAAAGACAAGGTCACCCGGCGCTACCAGGTGCCGGAGGTGCCAGAGATCGTCGATGCTCTCCGGCAGGAGCTTCACTTCGCCAAAGTTCCCTTTGAGTTCCCCGT
Organism: Methanoregula sp.; assembly: GCA_013331015.1. Taxonomy (GTDB): domain Archaea; phylum Halobacteriota; class Methanomicrobia; order Methanomicrobiales; family Methanospirillaceae; genus Methanoregula; species Methanoregula sp11803u. The sequence continues at coordinate 759 of DUHF01000063.1, read as the reverse complement.
ACTCGGCTTTCATGTCTGCCCTTCGATGTCAGAACCGCCCGGCGGGACAAAAGCGGCAACGGCTTCCGTGTTGAGGATATTTTTGAGCGCTTTTGCTTCATCCTCGCCCGCCCTCTCCTTTAAGATGCGCAGCACTTTCTTTGCCGCATCATTGGGTTCGAACTGGCCGGGCCGGAGTTCGACATAGTACTTCACCTTCCCCTGTATCGCGGATGGCGGACCGCCAATGACCGCTGCGTTCGGTTCAAGCATGAGCCCTATCCCAACGGCAAGCGGTATGTTCCGGTAATAGGTTCGCTCGCCCCGGACAATAAACGACCCCCGGGCAACGAATTCCCCCGATTCCGGGGTCTTGCTCACCTGGTTTGGCAGGGCTGAGTAGACGTCGGCCGAGGCATGACCGCTCCGCCATGCTCCGGAGTAAGAGGCGGCGAATTGCGCCACCTCGTCCATTTGTTCGGTCTTCCCCTTGACAATGACAACGCTCGCGCCATGGACATCCGCATGGACAAAGAGGTCCCCGCCAGCAAGATATTTTTTGACCAGTTCCTCGTTCTGCGAAGCATCCCTGCCGCCAAGCACCACGATCCCGTCACGGGTGGTAAACCAGCGGAACCGGTGGTACCAGAGTTTCTTCATCGGCACAAAATCGCGGCGCTTCTGGGGCTTTTTGACAACCGTCCTTGCCATCGCCGCAAGGGCCCCCTCCTTCTTCTTCTTGAACTTCTTGATGATGTCGTAGTACCGGCCGGCGTTCTG